>CAZIVK010000021.1:0-10736 GCA_964542515.1 uncultured Oscillospiraceae bacterium
TGACTTTCCATTTTAATGATCCCCCAAATATAGATTTGACGCTATTATATCTTTATCTGAGTGGGAAATATAGTATAAATAAATGGTAATTGAGGTGTAAATAGCTATTCCGAGATGTTTTTGATAAGGTTTTTGTAAAAATTGACAGCTCTTTCCAGCGAGTCCACCCCTATGCGCTCGTTTGTGCCGTGGACGAGTGACTTTTCTGCTTCAGTTATAATGAAGGGTGTTATACGGTACACTCCATCCGCTATATCAGAGAAGCGGTTTGCGTATGTAGTCTCTGCAATTAGCGCTGGTGCTACAACAACCTCCGAAAAGGTCTCCTCAAGAGATTGTCTTAGTTTTTTGTACTGCTCTCTATTATATTGTGAAACCTGGGAAGGGTTTTCCGACTGAAGTACCGCTATTTCAAGCCCAAGACCACTGATAAGTGCCCTAAGATAGCGTTCAATATCTGTAGTAGTGTCTCCGTGTGCCAGATGGATCTGGATTACAGCTTCCGCACGTCTTGAAAGTACATTATCATTAGGGCCGGCATCAAATGTTGTTGATGCTATAGTTGTACGTGGCAGCTTATATAGCTCACTATCAGTGGCTATCTTTTTCATATATACCCCGTCATATAGGGTTAAACTTGAGAACAGCGATCTCCTTTTAAAAGAAAGATAAGGCGCAAAGCAGCGGAGCATATCGCGCAGGACAACCGACTTACGCAGTGGCTGGGGGTGGAATTCAATCCTACAGATGACCTCTCCAAGCCTTCCTATAGTTGTGGCATTGGGTGGGACAGTTGTCCTTCCACCTGTGTCCTCCGCAATCAGCTTGATCTTCATGTGGCCTTTTTCCGCCACTCCAACCAAAGCCTGAGGTCTTGCCAAACCATTGATGAAGTCCTTTGATATACACATCCCCTCACCAAAAACAGCCCAAAAGTGAACCTTATGCCTTTTAAAGTGGGAGATAATATCGCTAGTGTCCGGGGCACCAGACTCAGCATCACCACAGACCGATATATATATACCCCGTTCAAATATGACCTGGTCTCTTACAAGGGAGTCCAGCGCTTCAAAGATACTGCAAAGCACTCCTTTCCCCTTTAGAGCTCCCCGGCCCCATATCTTCCCGTCAGCTATTGCGCCTGAAAAGGGTCCGTAGTCCCACGTCCCATCCGCGGGCATAACATCCATATGTGTGCAAAACAGTACCGGGTCCAAGTCCGGGTTAGCGCCTTTTATATGTATAATAAGGTTTCCGCCAAGTTCCAGTATTTGGGCGGTGTCAAAGGTTTCAGAGTAGCGTGTGCGAATGTAGTTGCGGAATTTACGGAACTCATCATGCTTTTCAATTGAGACTCCGGTTATGCTCTCTATTTTAAGCATTGTTGACAGTGAGTTTACCGCTCCTCCATATACAGTTTTTACGTCCATAATAACTCCTCACCTCTTTGACTTATAAACAGATTGTCACCAGCACATTATACCAAATAATGTAGTTTTTCACAAGCTACTATTGCGTTTTGCTTAATTTTGTGCAATACTAATACACAATAAACTGCATCAATTTGTAACGAATACTGAACTTGGGAGGGAACTTATGGAAACACGTAAAAAGCTGCTCGGAATACGGGAGAACATTGAAAAGGTATTGGTAACAAGGCCAGAAACAATAGACCTGGTTATCACTGCTGTTCTTAGCCGTGGACACGTCTTGATAGAGGATGTTCCGGGAATCGGAAAAACCACCCTGGTACGTGCTCTTGCGGCCTCAATGGGGTGCTCATTCCAGCGCATTCAGTTTACACCTGATGTTATGCCAACGGACGTTACCGGTTTCACTATGGTGGACATGAAGACCGGTGAACTGCGGTTCAACAAGGGTGCTATAATGCACCAGATCCTACTTGCGGATGAAATAAACCGCACATCCCCAAAAACTCAGTCAAGTTTGCTTGAGGCAATGCAGGAGGGTCAGGTTACTGTTGACGGAAAAACCTACCCACTTCCGCAACCCTTTATTGTACTTGCAACACAGAACCCCGTTGAGCATCTGGGGACATTTCCCCTGCCAGAGGCACAACTAGACCGCTTTTTCATGAAGATATCCATAGGATATCCCGGCATCCGTGATGAAATTGAAATCCTCAACCGCCATGACGGTAAGGTATTTGAAATGTCTGAACTCACTCCTGTTATATCAGCAGAGGAAGTTGTGCAGTTGCAAAATACCGTGGATGAAGTTATATGTAATGATTCTATTAAGGAGTATATCTCACTAATCGTTGGACAGACACGCTCAAATCCGGACCTACTGCTCGGGCTAAGCCCGCGTGCCGGCATATCCCTCATGCGCGGAGCAAAGGCAAGAGCCTTTTTAAACAACCGTGAGTTTGTTACTCCTGATGATGTCCTTCAGATGACACCTTCTATCCTTGCTCATAGATTGATTCTTAGGCCGGAGGCTCGGTTAAAAGATATGACTGCCGAGCGCATCCTTAAGAACATCACAAACATGACAAGGATTCCTGATTCAATATGAGAAGACGGCGGATAGGATATTTTGGGCTGATGTTCGCCTCCCTTATAGCCCTACTATATACGGGAGAGTCCATCTTTTTATGGATACTCCTTTTCCAGATTGTAATTCTGGTAACATCTGCTCTCAACATCCTTATAACCTTTATCGGCGTGAAATTTATACAGAGTGTGGAGCCGGGCCAGGCTACAAAGGGTGAATCAGTCATTCTGCGCTTGGAAATTCACAACGAGCTATTTTTCCCCTTTGCTCACCTGATTTTACACTACACAACACCGGAGAGCTCCTTCACCGCTGTTGAAAACCATATCGCCGTATCAATCCTTCCAAGGAGCAAAGAGGTTGTAGAGACACCTGTCCTCTGTCCATACAGAGGTGAATACCAGCTTGGTTTTAGCAGAATAGAAGCCACTGACCTCATTGGACTATTGAGAGTTAAAATCCCCTTCTCGGTTTTTACGTCGTATGTGCCGGAGAGGCTTATTGTCTACCCCATAATACGTGAACTTATTCCTGCATCACCTGTTAACCGTGAGCTTGAGGGCAAAATAGACTCCGCCCATGCCCGCGCAGAGGAACTCTCCTCAATAGCAGACATACGCGGTTACCGCAGTGGAGACCCCCTTAAGCGTATACACTGGAAGCTATCTGCAAGAAACCGCAAACTTCTGGTAAAAGAATTTGAAGGTTCACTATCTGCAGACAGCCTCATTTTATTGGACTGTACGCAACACGGACTCACCGGAGAGCCCGCATTTGCTTTTGAGGATACCGTAGTTGAATGTGCTACTGCATTTTGCAAAAGAATGGCTGACGACTTCCAACCCATCACTTTAGTAACTTATTCAGATGAGCGCACCGAGCTCTCGGGGTCATCGCCTACGGACTTTCCCGCTTTCTATGAATTACTGGCACGTATAAAATTTGGAGGAACGCTGAACATTGCAGCGGCCATAAAGCTGGAACAGGATACATCGGGTATTCCCGGCAGTCTCCTCCTTATAACCAGAACACCCTCTGATGAGCTCTTTGAGAAAATTGTCACCATCGCTGAATCTGATTGCCACGTCACCATCATTACAGTCCTTGAGGGCTCTTCCTTTGACGACAGAATGGTCCGAATGCTCGGGGAGTTCTCCCTAAGAGGCATAAAAGCCTATACTGTCTTTCCAGGCGAGAACATATCCCTAAAAATGGGGGGCTTTTAGTGAAGTTAACATCTAAAGAACACATTTGGCGGGTTGCGGCAGGTTATATAGTGGCCCTTATGTATACCTATGGACTATCACTGTCGCTAGCTACAGCTTACGTGCTGAAAGTAGGTCCTTTTGAAGTTCTTAAATATGTAGCATTAATATTGTTGGCTCTGTCAGTGTTGTTTTACAATAAATGGACATCTATTGCCACCATTATAGTGTCCGCAGCACTGGCCTATTGGCTCTTTAGGTACAGGGATGCCGCCAGTTATATAATTGAGACGCTTATACCCTTCTTCCGTGGTACCTTTGACTTCCTAGTTGGGACAGCGCCTTTAAGAGCTAAGTACAATCTGCCCCTTATGATCCTCTTCATTTTTGTCATAGCTCTCTTTGCAAGAGTATCAGCCTCCCGTCTGAGAGGCTGTGTCTCTATGCTTATTTTAGCTCTTGGGGTCTTCATTGTTGAATGGTATTTGGGCTACAAGTCTATCCTTATAGCTATAACATTCTGTGCTGCAGCTATCACCTCAGTGTTTGCCTACTCTTACGCAAGGCGTCTCTTCCTTAGGGACATGTCGGACGCGGAGGAGGACTACACAGAGCAGGACGAACTTTTCAACGAAGGTGAACTCATTCAACACGACCGCAACACAGTAAAAATTCCAAACGCATCAGCTATTGCTATCTACTCTATTCCTCTAGCCCTTCTGGCAGCCTTACTAACCGCATTTATTGTCCCCCAGTCTGCCGGCAACTATAAATCCATGGTTGTTGAGTCCGCCATAGATGACGTTGTGGACTTTTTTGGACAATACGTTGGTTTTTCCAGGAAACAGTACTCCTTTTCATTAGCTTCCCTTGGATACACCAGTGTTACAGAACTGGGTGGACCCGTAAATCCGTCAACTTCTACGGCGCTTGTTGTTAAGGGAATTGCGCCGTCTCTGATCAAAGGTTCTACACGGTCAATCTACACCGGCAAGGGCTGGTACAACCCTAGTGAAACAGGTTCCTATAGGTACAATAGCACAATTTGGAGAATTAAAAGAAATGAAGTATTTGATACAAACCGCCCCAGCGCTGAATTTGACGACCAACCCGGTATGCTTTTACGAAAGGTCAACCTCACAATCAGTCCATATCAAAACTTATACACAATCTTCTCCCCAACGCGCCCCACATCCATAAGGGGAGGCAACAAACATTTTGTTCCATACTTTAACGACCTGGGTGAGCTCTTCCCAAAGAAAAGATTGGACTTTTTTGAACCCTATACTGTAACTGCCAGCCAGTTTATGCGGCTAACTGACAAAGTTGTAAAATATATTGCGGAGTTGGAGAAGGTAGTCCCTGACGAGGACCCCGAAAAGATGGATGAGCTCAGAAACCTCTACCTTCAGTTGCCCGACACCCTACCAAGCTCTGTCAGAACCCTCGCAAAAGAGCTAGCCAGTAAAGCAGATAGCGACTCACAGATACTGCAAGCCATGAAGATTCGTAACTACTTCCTTGATGATTTTACCTACACCCTATCCCCGGATAAAATCCCTACCGACCGTGATTTTGTAGACTACTTCCTTGAAACCAAGGAGGGCTACTGCACCTATTACGCCTCCGCCATGGTTGTACTGGCACGTGCCGCGGGAATACCCGCACGCTATGTTGAAGGGTTCCTCCTTACAAATCTTGAGCACGTGGAAAATGTGTACACCGTCACCGGAGAGGAGGCCCACGCCTGGTCAGAGCTCTATTTTGAAGGCATTGGCTGGGTACCCTTTGATGCAACACCAATAGGTCAAGTACAGCCTACAAGACCCTCCTCCCCCACAACTCTACCGGACACTAACTTCCCAACCCCCACTCCATCTATATCACCGGAGACTCCGGAACTCCCTGAAGTACAAAAAGAGCGTCCGCAGTGGGTAATGCCTTTAACAGTGTTTATAGTCTTAGTTCTCATAAACCTTGCCCTGGTTCTTGGCCACAAATATCTGTACTCCAGGAGCTTCATAGTGTCCAAATATGGCAAGACAAAGGCCGTGGAGGTTTGGTGGAGAGGCATCCTTGATATGCTCCCCTACCAGGATCCCATGTTTCTGCGCCGCCCAGGAGAGAGTTCCTTTATGCTCTCCGAGCGCATCAACAGCTTAGTGCAAAACAAGGTTACAACATTTGATCAAATAGTTAAGATTGTTATGCGCACCTACTATGGAAACATTGAACCTACAGATGTGGAGATCGACGTTGTTTCACGCTACCACTCCGCAATGGAGAACAGGATGCTAAAAATGATGACTCCTCCGGTGTTTGCAGTCCGTCGTGTCCTATTTCCCCGGGCAAACAAATTCCGCCCCAAAAAATAGATCTATATCTTAACGCTGTCCTTTACGGTTGCTTCCTTTGATATCTCACAGGAGTCGGAGTACTCCAGGTAATCAATGGTGCAGCCCGGTCCTATATACACATTTTTGCCCCTTACATTCTTAGCAGCCGTATACTCAATGTATACAGAGTCTCCTTCTATACTCTCTGTTTTGAGAAACCCGGTGTTTAGAGGGAGTAAGAACCCCAACCAGTTACCAACTGTACTTCTACTGATCTCAATTCTTTGACCACCGATCTCCCCCACATCGCAACCCCGGTCCACCTTTATTGTAACTAACTCTGCGTTGAGGAGTCCAGCTATGCTCAATCTTCCGCTGGAACGGAATTCCTCGGCCTCACAGTCCTTACCCACAGTAAGTGATCCGCTCACATCTATAGTATTTGCCCTGACGCCGCCGCCAACTTTTACGGACCCGCTTGAGTTTATCGACCCATATGAAAAGTTTCCATCCACCGAAGACGATCCGCTTGTTTCAAATGCCTCCCCGGTAAAGTTCCCTTTAATATTAAATGAACCCGATGCCTTGAGCCTCTCCGCTGTTACGTTCCCTTTGACTGTTGTAGCTCCGGAACTGTGAATTTCGCCAGTGCATAGAATATCCCCTTCCGAACGCAGGGACCCACTGCTTCTGATTGCAGTACAGGTTATATTGCCCCTAATAGTTCCTGAGCCAGATGTTGAAACCTTGCCGTAGTCACCGGAAGCCAAACTTCCGCTGCCACTAATACTGAAGTCGTTATTGTTTTCCATACTACTCTCCTCTATTTATAAGTTGTTTTAGATCCGCCATTAGGACACCTATTGGTAACTCAAAGATTCTCTTTGCATCCCCTTCAAAGCACAACCTACCTGACTCCTCAGCCAATACACTAACTGCCATTCCAACTTTACGTACCACCACAAGCTTGAGGCCGCCATCCGCTGCCAATGCCAGGTTTTCCTTTGCCATCTTTACGGCCGAAAGTGCATCCTCTCTCCCCAACTCTCCGGACTTCAACAGTCTGCTAAGTAGGTACAACTCCAGTAGTTGGTTGTAGTTATACGGACCGCTATTATTGCTTTCTGCTACGTAAATTTCCAGCACCATTTGGGACGCCACACTTACGCGCACCACTTCATGTGCACTAAGTGATGCCTCAAGTAGAACAGGGCTGAATGTCTCTGCAATCTCATCCAGGGACATCCCATCCTTGAGCTGCTGTATCTGCTCAATACGCTCAATAATCCTGTCTCTCGGGAAAAATGTCTCCTGGCCGGTAAATGTGGAACGCCTGATAAACCAATCATCCGGAATGAGATTTTTCCGCTTCCACCTATACAGGGATCCATAGGATATTCCCGTGAGCTCGAGCAGTTCCTTTTTTGTTATTAGGTTCTCCTCCATGAAATTCGTCACCCTCCTTTATTCACTTTTCCCCAGTGTAACATAACACTGTTACGCTGTCAATAATTTGTAATTATTTTATTTCTCTGGAACCTTATTTATTTTTTAGCGTCTAATCCAATGAAAAGGAGGTCTTTATAATGAAAAGAACATCACTTATTGTCATTACTGCTTTACTATTACTAAGCGTTCTCTTTGGCTGTAGTTCAAAAGCAACGTATGACTCTGTTGCTCCCCAAACAACTAACCAAGCCACCGCTGATCCTCCAGCCGCAGAAAAAGAATCCGTTGCAGATAGAGACGAAGCTGGCTTTGGCGCAGAGAGCTCCGGAGTAAATGTCCCGGACCCTGGAAGGAAAATGATTTGGAACGGCACCATCAACCTTGAATCTACGGATTACGAGACATCGTATCAGGGCCTGACAGCGTTGATTTCTGAAACCGGTGGCTTTATCCAATCCTCAGCTGTCACAGGAGAAGGCAGACGCTCCAGTGGACAGCAGCGGTTACGCTACGCCAGGTTAACTGTACGTGTACCAACTGAAAACTTTGAACTTTTTATCAAAAGTAGCGGAAATGTTGCAACCTTAATTGAATCCAGTACCAGCGCACAGGATGTGACAGACTACTACTTTGACACCGAAGCTCACCTGGAGGTTCTTAAAATTAAGGAGGAGCGCCTGATAGGTATGCTGGAGGCAACCTCAGAAACGGAATACTTCAAACAACTGGAATACATTATTCAGATTGAAAACGAACTTGCACAAGTCAGATATGAAATAGAGAGCCTTACAGGCACCCTTCGCCGTTATGACAGCCTTATTTCCTACAGCACCATTGAGGTTTACTTACAGGAAGTAGAAGTCTTAACCGCCACCCCCGCTTCACCAGCTACTGTTGGGGAGAGAATATCCTCGCGGTTTAGTGCAAGTCTAAACTCCCTGGCTAAAGGTTTTGAAAACTTTGTTGTCTGGGTTATAGGTTACTCACCAATGCTCATCCTAGCTGCAGTAGTTTTACTTGTTCTTGTACTGGTTTTGAGAATCATCTCCCGCCGCAACTCTCATAAATCTTGACATTTAAGCACACTCTCATTATAATCGAGGGTGTGCTTATTTTTTATTGGAGATGATAATTTTGACAGAAGAAAACTGCACCCATGACTGCTCAACCTGTGGTGAGAGCTGTTCCTCCCGTGAACAGAGCCCCACAGACTTTTTAGAAAACCCTCATCCCATGAGCTCCGTTAAGAAAGTTATCGGAGTTGTAAGTGGAAAAGGTGGGGTTGGTAAATCCTTAGTTACATCCCTTCTCTCAGTCATGTTGCAACGCAAAGATTACAAAACTGCTATCCTTGATGCAGACATTACAGGTCCTTCCATACCAAAAATGTTTGGCATCCATGAAAATGCTGTATCAAACGAATGGGGCCTCCTCCCATCAAGAAGTAAAACCGGTATTGACATTATGTCCATCAACCTACTTCTTGAGAATGAGTCGGATCCTGTTGTCTGGCGTGGACCGGTAATCGGTGGAGTTGTAAAGCAATTCTGGACTGACGTCATTTGGAGTGATGTTGACTTTATGTTTGTAGACATGCCTCCGGGCACAGGAGATGTGGCTCTTACGGTGTTTCAATCACTACCAGTTGACGGTATTATAATTGTCACCTCCCCTCAGGATCTGGTGTCAATGATCGTAGGAAAAGCCGTCAGCATGGCAAACATGATGAATATTCCCATTTTAGGTATTGTAGAAAACATGAGTTACTTTGTCTGCCCTGACTGCAACAAGCAGCACGCTATTTTTGGTGACAGTAAACTGGACGAGGTAGCCGCAAGCCACGGAATTGACGTAATTGGACGCATTCCAATAAACCCCATTCTAGCCCGCAGTTGTGACGAAGGTCTTATAGAACTCTTTGATGGGGACTGGCTCACTCCTGCTGCAGACAAAATTGAGACCATGCATGATCAAGCACTTTAATAACTTGGGCTTTAAAGCCCACTAAGGAGAAATTGAGATGGCAAAGGAAAAGAAATTAGTAGAAGCAATAACCCCAATGGATACCGATTTTGCTCAGTGGTATACCGATGTTGTAAAGAAAGCGGAGCTTGTGGACTACTCATCGGTTAAAGGGCTCATAGTGCTTCGACCTTATGCCTACGCCATTTGGGAGAATGTCCAACAGAAGCTCGACTCAATGTTCAAGGCATCAGGACATGAGAATGTCTATATGCCAATGCTCATTCCGGAGAGCCTCCTTCAGAAGGAGAAGGACCACGTTGAGGGCTTTGCTCCTGAAGTGGCTTGGGTGACCCATGGCGGAAACGAGCTTCTTGCAGAAAGACTTTGTATCCGCCCAACATCGGAAACCCTCTTCTGTGAACACTTCTCACATATTGTTCACTCCTATAGGGATCTCCCCAAGCTTTACAACCAGTGGTGTTCCGTACTCCGTTGGGAAAAGTCCACCCGCCCCTTCCTAAGACATCGTGAATTCCTATGGCAGGAAGGTCACACCCTCCATGAAACTGCTCAGGAGGCCGTGGATGAGACCATGCAGATGCTGGGTATCTACGCTAAAATGGCTGAGGATCTTCTTGCAATGCCGGTTGTAAAGGGCCGCAAAACGGAAAAAGAAAAATTTGCAGGCGCAGAGGACACATACACCATTGAATGCATGATGCATGACGGAAAAGCTCTTCAGGCAGGCACGTCCCACTTCTTTGGAGATGGCTTTGCTAAGGCATTTGAAATACAGTTCACCGGCCGTGACAACACCTTAAACCACCCCTTCCAGACTTCTTGGGGGGTATCCACCCGTATTATTGGTGGCATAATTATGACCCACGGAGATGACTCCGGCCTAATGCTTCCCCCACGTGTTGCTCCAATCCAAGTAGTAGTAATACCTGTTGCCGCACACAAACCCGGTGTTATTGAAAAGGCAGAGGAGCTCGTACAGTCACTAAACAGCATGGGTATCCGCGCCAAAGGGGACTTCTCTGACCAATCCCCCGGATGGAAATACAGTGAGTATGAAATGAAGGGTGTCCCTCTCAGAATTGAAATAGGCCCCCGTGACATTGAAAACAACCAGTGTGTTGCAGTGCGTAGGGACAACCGCACAAAAGAGTTTGTCTCCTTTGAGGATCTTGCTATCCGCCTCCCTGCCCTTCTGGATGAAATCCACCAAGGCATGTATGACCGTGCTAGCAATCACCTGGCA
>CAZIVK010000022.1:0-10693 GCA_964542515.1 uncultured Oscillospiraceae bacterium
ATTTTTGATATTATTCTTTCTCTATAAAAGTCTATTTTCCTTTCAGATGATTGTTTAATATCTAATACTTTTATATGATTACTATTTTTATATTTTTCATTATTCCAGTTGTATTTATAATTGTTTAATACATCTGATAAAAAGTTTAAATCTCCTTTTAATTCAGACCTCTCTTTTTGTATTAGAAAATTCAATATTTCTTGTTGTATTTCTTGTATATTATCAAGCTTTTTATCTATATTTGTAAGTGCAGCTGCTACAAATAGTGATAGTGCCTTTTTCATGGTGCCCTCCTATATAACAGAAAATTTATTAATCTACTCATGAGATTGTTAAATATCCCTTGGGTAAGATGTCACCATTTTACACTGTTTTACGATAATAATATATTGTGTTTTTTGCTTTTAACCATTTTTGCATTGTAAATATTGCTATAGTTTAAGCTGAGTGTCTACCTTCTTCGTGCATCTTGTCACAGAGGGTTTAGAAAAGGTGCTGTCCCACTAAGAACTTATTGTTCTTAGTGGGACAGCACCTTTTTGCTGGTTATTTGGTAGTTTTTTGGGGTGTGGGCTGACTGAGAATTGCTCTTGAGCGCCAGTTGCCCTTCAGGTAGTATGTGAACATGATTGAGGCGCCTACGGCAGATGTGATGAGCATTGATATGAAGATTCCGTTTTGGTTGCCCGGTACAACGGCTATGAAGTAGGCTGCGGGGATTCTAATGATGTTTGAAATAATGGATGATATCATTGGTGGGACAGTTGAACCCGCTCCACGAAGAGTTCCTGCTATGCTCTGCTCAACGGCCATAAATATGTATGATAGGGAGAGGATGCGGATTCCGACGCTTCCGATTTCAAGGACTATTGAATTATCGGTAAAAGCATGGAGTATGCTTGGGCCTATCAGCCACATAATGCCGGAGAGCACAACCACCACGGTTGAAATTAAAATAAGGCTGGATTTGACTCCTTGGTTGACCCGTTCCATTTTACCAGCACCTATGTTTTGGCCGGTAAATGTTGTCATAGCCATGCCGAACGCAAAGATCGGCATTACCATCAGGCCATCTGTTCTGAGGACTATGCTGTGTGCGGATATGTAATTTGAGCCAAAGGAGTTTTGGAATGTCTGTACCACAAGAGATGATAGGGACATAGCCACCGAGTGCATGCTTGACGGTATGGCAAGGTGGATAACTTTGAATGCTTCGGTAGCGTCCAGTGTGAGCTGCTTGAGCTTTATTTTTATGCCATAATCTCCGTAGTTTACTCTGAAGAATACAAAAAGGCCGGATGATGACTGGGCGATAACTGTTGCCAATGCTATACCCTTAATTTCCCACCCAAATAAAAGGATGAAAAGAACATCTAGGAGGATGTTGACCACAGCATTGAATATAAAGAAGTACAGGGGCCACTGTGAGTCACCCATTCCGCGCACTACGCTGCTGCCCACATAGTATATGACGTTTCCAAACATACCGATGAAGAGGATGCGCAGGTAGAGGGTTGAGTCCCCTATGATATTTTCCGGTGTACCTAGTAGGGAAAGGATAGGACCACTCAAGAGAATACCGAGGATAGCAAGTGATGCCCCCACTATGAGACTGAGGGTGAAGATTGTATTTGTTGCTTTTTTTAGCATTATAGTGTTTTTAGCACCGTAGTACTGGGATACTACGATTTCCGACCCCATAGAAAGTCCCATGAAAACGGAGTTGAACATCATTATTAGCGGCATACATACACCAATAACCGCCAGGGCGTCTGAACCTACGGTGTTACCTACAATTATTGATTCAATAATACTGTAGATGTTAAAGACAAGGTTACTTAAAACTAGGGAATGGCAAACATGATCAGCTTTGGAAGGACCCTGCCGACGGTCAGGTCTCTGCGCTCCTGCTTTTTATCTGTAAAGGTCACTAGCTTTCCCTCATTCAATTTTATTAACTGTCTACGATAGTCTCATTTTAAAGTCGTTGTATGAAAAACTACGTATCAAGTTTAAGTTGCCATCCTTGTCCGAAAATGCTATTGAAGGCAGGTTTATGCCGTTGAAGGTGTTATTTTTCACCATGGTATAATGTGCCATGTCGGTAAAAATGAGCTTGTCGCCAACTTTAAGCGGTGCGTCAAAGGAGTAATCTCCAATTATGTCGCCTGCAAGGCATGTAGGACCACCAAGTCTGTAGGGGTGTGCTTTCACAGACGGTTCAGCTGAGCCAATAATGTGTGGACGGTAGGGCATCTCAATGACGTCCGGCATGTGGCAGGTGGCGGATGTGTCGAGAATGGCTATCTCCATGCCATTTTCTACAATGTCCAGGACAGTTGACACAAGGAAACCTGTATTTAGGGCCACAGCTTCACCTGGTTCTAGATACACTTCTACATCATATTTTTCTTTAAAAGCCTTAATTGCGCCAATCAGTGCTGCCGTGTCATAGTCAGCCCTTGTGATGTGGTGACCTCCGCCAAAGTTTATCCACTCCATTTGCTGGATGTAGCTACCAAATTTCTCCTCCACAGCCGCAATTGTGGCAATAAGTGCGTCCGAGTTCTGCTCACAGAGCGTGTGGAAGTGGAGGCCGGATATGCCGTCTAGGAGGTCCTTTCTAAAGTTTTTCAGGGTGACACCAAGTCTGGAGCCGGGGGAGCAGGGGTCGTATATAGCGTGGTCCTGGGTGGAGAGCTCAGGGTTAATACGGATTCCAAATTTGACTTTGGAATCCGCTGCTTTTTCTCTAAATTTTTCCCACTGGGCAAAGGAGTTAAGGACAACGTGGCTACATATACCTAGAACTGCATCAAATTCAGAGGCAGTATAAGCAACTGAAAAAACGTGTGTCTCCCCCCCAAACTCCTCATACCCAAGCTTTGCCTCAAATAGGCCGCTTGAGGTTGTGCCATCCAGATACTTGCCAATTAGAGGGTAGAGGCTGTACATTGAAAATGCTTTTTGAGCGAGCAAGATTTTACAGCCGGACTCATCAGCAACGTGGCGCAGGATTTCCAAGTTGCGGGTGAGGAGCTTTTCATCCACCACATAGTAGGGGGTGGGTAGGGCGTGGACGTCAAATCCAAGGTTCATCTTAATCCACCAAAGCGGGGTCAAAGCTCTCCTGCCAAGGCAGTCCCCATTTGTTCAGTGCCTCCATGAAGGGATCGGGATCAAACTCCTCGATGTTGTGAACACCAGGCTTGTTCCAAGTACCGTTCATAACCATCATAGCGCCGATCATAGCGGGCACACCTGTGGTATATGAGATAGCCTGAGATCCTACCTCTTTGTAGCACTCCTCATGGTCGCAGACGTTGTAGATATAGTAGGTCTTCTCTTTACCGTCTTTACGTCCGGTGAAGATACAGCCGATGTTTGTCTTACCTTTGGTGCGGGGTCCCAATGAAGCGGGGTCAGGGAGTACAGCTTTAAGAAACTGGAGAGGAATGATCTGTTTTCCTTCAAAATCTATGGGCTCAATAGATGTCATTCCAACGTTTTCCAAGCACTTGAGGTGTGTGAGGTAGCTCTGGCCAAAGGTCATAAAGAAGCGGATTCTCTTGATGCCCTTGAGGTTTAGAGCGAGGGACTCAAGCTCCTCGTGGTGGAGCAGGTACATATCTTTTTCACCAATTTCTGGGAAGTCATAGACACGCTTTATTTCCATGGGTTCGGTTTCAATCCACGCACCCTTTTCCCAATAGCTTCCGGGTGCAGTTACTTCACGGATGTTTATTTCCGGGTTGAAGTTTGTTGCAAAGGGGTAGCCGTGGTCGCCGGCGTTGGCGTCAAGGATATCCAGGTAATGGATCTCATCAAAATGGTGCTTCTGGGCGTAGGCGGAAAAGACTCCGGTTACACCCGGGTCAAAGCCGCTTCCCAGCAGAGCTGTTATACCGGCCTTTTCAAACCGCTCCCTGTAGTCCCACTGCCACTTGTACTCAAACTTGGCGGTATCCTTGGGCTCATAGTTTGCTGTGTCCACATAGTGGGTTTTGGTAGCAAGGCATGCGTCCATAATTGTGAGATCCTGATAGGGGAGGGCCAGATTGAGGACAACGTCAGGTTTGAAACTCTCGATGAGGGCTACCAGTTCCTCTACGTTATCTGCATCAACCTGTGCGGTGTGGATTATTGTCTTGCCACCGTCGAGCTTTCTTTTGAGATCATCGCACTTGCTCTTGGTTCTGCTGGCTATCATTATTTCTTCAAATACTTCACTGTTTTGGCAGCACTTGTGGACTGCAACGCTTGCAACTCCACCGGCTCCTATAATTAATGCTTTTCCCATGTGTTTTACCTCCTTGTGGTCATGTTGGATTGGTTTATTGTCAAGAGAAGCTCTCGGAGGAGCTTGCAGCACACGGCTGTTGAGACCCCGCTTTGGTCGTAAGGTGGTGAGAGCTCGGTCATATCGCATGCAACTATATTAAGGTCCTTCAGTTTTAGGACCGCTGAGTGTAGGGCACTGAAGCTGATGCCTCCGGCCTCTGGGGTGCCGGTGCCGGGAAAGATTGAGGGATCCAATACGTCCATATCTAGTGTAAAGTAGACTGACTTGCCCTTTAGCTGTGTGATGACTTCATCTAAATTGTCAAGATTGAACTTAAAGAGGTTTGTGTGTTCTGCGGCAAATTCAAACTCTGCCTTTTCTCCGGAGCGGATGCCCATTTGAATGATCTTTCCGTCACCCACGAGCTCCCAACAGCGCCTTATTACGGTTGCGTGGGAGAGCTCATTTTCCAAGTAGTCCTGACGGAGGTCCGCGTGTGCATCAAACTGTAAAATGTGGAGGTCGGGGTACTTTTTGTGGACCTCTCTCACCGCACCAAGGGTGACAAGGTGCTCACCACCTAGCATAACAGGGGTCTTGAAATCATTCAGGACGTTTTTTACGAGATCCGAGATCTGACCCAACACACGCTCTGTATTGCCTAAAGCCAGTTCTATATCTCCGTAATCGTATATGGAGGTATCCTCAAGGTCCAAATCCAGGTAGGGGCTGTATGTCTCAATTCCATACGACTCAGAGCGTATAGCACGGCTTCCGAAACGTGTGCCGGGACGGTAGGACGTGGTTGAATCAAAGGGTGCGCCAAAAAGGACTGTGTCAGACTCATCATAGCTTTTGGTGCACCCTATGAATGTCTCAATATTCATCTTCCACATTTTCAAGCAACTCCTCTACGTAGTTTGGTAGGGCAAAGGCCCCTCTGTGGAGGTTGGTGTTGTAGTACTTAGTTTTTATGCCAAGAGAGTTCCACCGGGCGGCGTTTAGATTGCGGACGGGGTGATATTTCTTTGATGCAAATCCAAATAGCCAGTGCCCCGATGGGTAGGTGGGGATATGGGCCTGGTAGACTCTGCTTATAGAGAAGGACTGTACAATCCTTTTGTGTGCCCTCTGCATGGCTTTTGCATCAGCAGAATAGAAAGGGCTCTCATGTTGGTTCACCATAATTCCATCCTGGGAGAGCGCTTTGTAACAGTTTCCGTAGAACTCCTTGGTAAAGAGTCCCTCCCCGGGGCCAAAGGGGTCTGTGGAGTCTACAATTATTAGATCGTAGTAGTTTTCATATCTGCGTATATATTTCAATCCATCCTGGTAGTGGATGTTGAGACGGCTATCATCAAAGCAGCAGGCCGTCTGTGGGAGGTATTTCTTACAGACCTCAACAACTTGTTCATCTATTTCAACGAGGTCTATAAGCTTTACAGAGTCGTAGTGGCAGAGCTCACGGAGGACTCCGCCGTCTCCGGCACCTATGACCAGAACCTTCTCAGGATTTGGGTGGACAGCCATGGGGACGTGGACTATCATTTCATGGTAGATGAACTCATCCTTTTCCGTCAGCATCATGTAGCCGTCCAGGGTGAGAAACCTACCGAATTCGGGGGACTCAAAGACATCAATTCTTTGAAATTCACTCTGAGCGCTGAAGAGCTGGCGGTCAACTTTTATTGAGAACTTGACGCTTGAGGTGTGATGTTCGGAGTACCAGAGATCCATTTAGTGTCCTCCTTTCAGAACGTTTATGTTATTGACTTCCATGTCCTCGGAGCCTGTGAGGGAACAGCCCTTCTCCTTGGAGTACTTTACGTAGTCTATAATGTCAGTTGTTATGCGCTCTCCGGGGGCCAGGATAGGGATGCCCGGTGGGTAGCACATGACAAATTCAGTGCATATTCTACCTGCACTGGACTCCAGCGGTATAGATTCCTTTTCCGCATAGAATGCGTCCTGTGGAGGTAGTACAACAACGGGGTTGATGTATTCATTTACCATCAAGCCGGCTTTCCCTTTTTTGTAACGCCTTCTGATTTCAGACAGTGCGCTCACCAACCGCTCGATGTCCCTCTGCCTGTCACCCACAGAGATATAGGCAAGGAAGTTTCCTATGTCGCCAAATTCCACTTGAATGTCATATTCATCACGGAGTGTGTCGTACACCTCTATGCCGGCAAGGCCTATGTTAAGGGTGTTTACAGAGAGCTTTGTAATATCAAAGTCAAAAAATGAGTCGGAGTTGATGAGTTCACGGGAGAAGGCGTAGTAGTCCCCGATGGAGTTGATTTCTTCTCTGGCGTACTCCGCCATTGAGGCCACGTTTTTGAAGATCTCTTTTCCATTTAGGGCGAGGTTTCTGCGGGAGATATCCAGGCTAGACAGTAGGAGATAGGAAGCGCTAGTGGTCTGAGTAAGGTTTATGACCTGTCTGACGTAGCCGGAATTTACATTGGGCCCTATCAGGAGAAAAGAACTTTGTGTGAGTGATCCACCTGACTTATGCATACTTACAGAGGCCATATCTGCACCGGCGGACATGGCGCTCAGGGGGAGATTGTCACCAAAGTAAAAGTGGGTACCATGTGCCTCATCCGCAAGAACAAGCATCCCGAGGCTGTGTGCGTGGGAGGTTATAGCGGACAGGTTGGAACACACGCCGTAATAAGTTGGGTTGTTGACAAGGATGGCCTTGGCATCCGGATTTTGGTCCATAGCACTAATGGCATCTGCAAGGGACATGCCCAGCGATATGCCCAGTGTGCTATTGACTTGGGGGTTGACGTATACAGGTATAGCTCCACAGAGGATAAGTGCATTGATGACGCTCCTGTGGACGTTTCTTGGAAGTATTATTTTGTCACCTTGCTTACAGGAGGACAGGATCATAGCCTGAACAGATGAGGTTGTACCTCCGACCATAAAAAATGCCGCGGCAGCTCCGAAAGCATCGGCCGCTATCTCCTCGGCATCACGAATGACGGATATTGGATGGCACAGGTTGTCCAGGGTTTTCATTGAGTTAACATCTATGCCGGTACACTTTTCTCCGAGGAATTCCGTAAGTTGGGGGTTACCCTTGCCCCGTTTATGTCCCGGGACATCAAAGGGAACTATCCGCATGTCCCGGAAATCTTCAAGTGCGGAAACAATAGGCGCACGTGTTTGTAGTGTGTGATTCATTTTACCTCCTTAATAGACGTTCATACCGCTGAAGATGTCTATCATCTCATGCCTGAGGTTGTTTGTGATCTCAAGGCGTGTTTTTGGTGGCAGCTCATAGACGTCCGTGTTGAAGAGGTAGTCGCTCAGCTCCACGTCCTTTATAAGCATCCTTGTATGAAAAAGGTTGGACTGGACCATGTTTATATCTATGGCGTCGTACCTCTGAAGGGTCTTGCTATCTATGAAGTCCTGGATTGACCTGATGCTGTGGTCCATGAAATGCTTTTTTCCATTGACATCACGAGTAAAGCCCCTAACTCTGTAGTCCATTGTTATTATGTCCGAATCAAAACTGCCTATAAGGAAGTCAAGGGTGTTGAGAGGCGTGATTTCACCGCAGGTTGTAACGTCAATATCCACTCTGAAGGTGGCAAGTGACGATGCTGGGTGGTATTCAGGGTAGGTGTGAACTGTGACATGGCTCTTGTCCAGATGGGCAGCAACCTGCTCTCCGCCTGGGCCTACAAGTGTTTCACTGGCTATTAAGAATGTTACTGACGCGCCCTGTGGGTCATAGTCCTGTTTTGATACAAATAGCACCTTTGCACCTATCATATCAGTTACATGGTAGAGTATGTTTGTGAGGCGCTCCGAGTTGTACTGTTCATCAATGTACTCAATGTAGTCCTTCTGCTCACGTGATGTCTTGGCGTAGCAGACGTCATAGATATTAAAACATAGCGATTTTGTAAGGTTGTTAAACCCGTATAATTTCATTTTTTCCATGTGTAAACCTCCCATAAAAAAAGACTCAGTGCAGACCGGCATAACCGTACACTTGAGTCATCATTTATCTACTTATTATGACATTATATGGGCGGAAATACGCCTAAAAGTTCATAGTGTAGTTCAGAGTCTATATAGCAAAAATACTTTTACCACTCTTATTGATTGTTTCACAAGTGTTATGTGCCATAAACACACGGTCAAAATTTCTGCTAAGCTATAGTTTCATCTCTGAACTATCGACTTAATTTTACTATAGAATTTTGAAATGTCAATAGCCAAGAATTACTTTTTATGGTACTGTTATATGGACCGTAAATGGAAAATAGCTGCGGAGGAATTTTTATCAATATGACTAATAAACTAAAGGTAGTTATTTCAACTCTAAATTCACAGTATGTCCATTCAACGCTTGCACCCTGGTGTTTGCTTGCCGGTGTTAAAGAGTACTGCTTATCGGAAATATCTGCCACTGTAATAGAGGGTACCATAAATGAAGATATCAACGGCATTGCCCAAAAGATAATTGCAGTTACACCGGACGTGGTGGGATTTTCTTGCTATATCTGGAACATAACCCAGACAGAAAAGCTTATAGAAATTATAAAGCAAGATCTGCCTGACATAGTTGTTATACTGGGTGGTCCGGAAGTGAGCTACAATCAGGAGGAGGTATTAGAAAGGATACCCCTTGCGGATTATATCTTATCCGGTGAGGGAGAAAGACCGTTTGCACAGTTGCTAAACACATTGGCTTCTGAAGGCAATATTACAGGAGTACCAGCACTCAGCTACCGTAGTGCGGGTAGTGTAGTAGTAGCAGAACCTTTCACACATGAAATTGACCCACCAAGTCCTTACAGTGATGAGTACTATGATGCCCTGAAGGGAAGGATTGCATACCTTGAGACTAGCCGCGGGTGCCCCTATTCATGCGCTTTCTGCCTGTCAGGGAGGTGTGGAAGCGTGCGCTTCTTTGATGTGGACCGGGCAAAAAGTGAACTAATAGCTCTCTCAAACAGTAACACAAAAACTGTAAAGCTTGTTGACCGTACATTTAATGCTAACCGCAGTAGGGCAAAGGACATATTTCATTTTATCATTGAAAACTATGGAACTAAAATTCCTGACGGTGTGTGTTTTCACTTTGAGGCGGCCGCGGATATTATTGATGACGTAATGCTAAATATACTCGCAAAAGCACCCCAGGGATCCATACAGTTGGAAATTGGTATACAGAGCTTTAACCAAAAGACTCTGGAGGCCATCGACCGTATCACAGATACTGATCGTGTCAAAGCAGCTGTAAAGCGTCTAACAGCAAATGGCAACATACACATACATGTGGACCTTATAGCGGGGTTGCCATATGAGGACCTTGAGAGCTTTGCGGTAAGTTTTGACTCAGCTTATGAACTTAATGCGGATATGCTACAGCTGGGATTTCTTAAGTTGCTTCACGGGTCCCCAATGCGCAGTAATTCAGCAAAATACCCATGTAGCTATTCAGAGGATCCCCCATATGAAGTTACTAGCACACAGTGGATATCCTCCGCTGAGCTTGACATTTTGAGGGAAACTGCAGACGCAGTGGACCGCGCCCACAATAGAGGTAGGTTTAAGCGCACTGTGAAATATGCTCTGGAATATACAGAGTTATCTCCGTTTTATTTCTTTAGAAAGTTGGGAGAGTTCTCCCTTGGTAAAACTACAAAGATATCACTGGATGATTATAACGCCCTCCTACATGGTTATCTGTTGAGCCTGGGTTGCAACCCGGTAGTACTGAGGGATAAGATGGTACTAGACCGCCTGGCTACAAATTCTTCCGGGAAGTTACCAAAGGTCCTAAAGGTTATGGACCCTGAATTTTCACGTACTGTTGCCGCTTTGGAGAGGGAAGACCCAAAAACAAACAAGAGAGGGTACGCGCTACTTTACTCACGGCCTGTACTTGCATATGCTGAGTATGACGCACCAGATCCTGTTACAGGAGAATACCCAATCAACTTTTATTCACAAATTTCGACATTCTAGAATATACTTTTAGTGAGGTGTAAACCCGTAACCAACGAAGGAGTGTTTTGTATGTCAATGCCAAACTTTGATATAGCAGGAGTATCCTGTCAGGAAGCAGTTGCAAACCTAATCCAGTCTATAGCCATGGAGGAGGCTGCACTCTCCCATATACTAAATGCCGAAGGCATGAGGCTAGAAAAATGCATAGAAAAAGCGTGCACTTGCGGAGATCCATACAAGCTGGACGTTTCGGATACGCTTAAAGATGTTTTTAGAATTCAGCTTTTGCTCCAGATGAAGCTTGAGGAAGCAAACAAAATTAAGTGTTACCATAAACCCAGATGTCCTCAACCATATTTTGAAGAGGATTGAAATTTGAAACAATGTAATTTAAGCACCATTCTCAAAAGGGCGCACAAAACCAGACTA
>CAZIVK010000023.1:0-10597 GCA_964542515.1 uncultured Oscillospiraceae bacterium
GCATCTCCACTTATAAACTGTACTGAATTATTCTGGATAACAGTGCTGTCATTCAATTGGAGGTTCTGCAGATCAGAAAAGTCTTCATACTGTATTTCAAATGCACGTGTGCCACCCCAGTATAGGCAAACGACTTTTCACCAAAACTCATGAACCGCATTGGAATTCCGGTAATAAATAAAATACACGCAAGAACAATACTCGTAATTTTCTTAGATATACTCATCATGCCACTCCCTTATGCACCCATTACTTACAACTATTCCCATTATCTATTGAAACTTGACATAAAAAAGATTAGAATATGTGTGTTCACATTTCGGGGTGACCACAGTCACATACCGTAGTCATTTTACGTTATTTGTATACCATAGTCAATTAATAGGAGAAAAAAATGAAAAAAATTAAGATAAGCCAGAGAACATTGCAAGCGCAGGAGACAAAAAAGAAAATATTCGAATCAGCACGGAAGTTAATCAATGAACATGGGTTTGACAATGTGAGTGTGGATGCAATTGTTGAAGCTGCATCTGTATCAAAGGGTGCTTTCTATGTTCACTTTAAATCCAAGGGTGCTCTAGCCGCTGCATTGGTTGATGATTACACAAACATGGCGGACAAAAACTATAAGTCTTTTTTAGCTACAATTGCGGATATGGACTCAGTATTTGATGTGATAGTACTGTTGGCAGGAGAAATTGCCAGCTTCATTGCTGATAGTATTGGTTATGAAAACATGCGTGTCCTGTATAAAGCACATTTAGCAAAGACAGTCAACACAATTCCTGCAATTAGCTATAACAGGGAGCTTTACCATGTTTTCAACGAAGTCCTTGAAAAAGGCGTCCGTCAGGGCGCCCTAAGGGATGACATACCCGTTGAAACGCTTTCAAGACACCTAATTTTAGCAATTCGTGGTATTACCTTTGAATGGTGTATTCGTTACCACGAGATCGACCTCAAAGAGCAGATTTTAGACCACTTCAATTTGCTTCTTCATGGGTTGAGAAAGTAATACCTTTGGTTGTTGACTAATAGATCTTACGAGTATAAAATTGTGTGTGCACTCCAACACAATCCAAAACTCTATATATTGGATGAACCCACCAGCCGACTCGACCCCCTAATGCAGAGGGTGCACGAAATATAGCTATCTAACCGCACGGGAGTGCTACTATCTTTTAAGAGGAGTTAATATGGATATTTTTGAAAAATGCTATAGTCTCTCGGAGCTGAATGATATCAGGGAGATGGGCATCTATCCCTATTTCCATGCGTTGGAGTCCCGCCAGGATGTTGAGGTTATGATGGAGGGCAAACGCCGCATCATGCTTGGTTCAAACAATTACCTAGGACTCACTACAAAACCTGAAATAGTTGAAGCAGGAATAAAGGCCCTTGAAAAATATGGTACAGGCTGCTCAGGATCAAGGTTTTTAAACGGAACACTAGAAATGCACCTAGAGCTTGAACAGGAACTTGCTGATTTCCTCGGCAAAGAGGCGGTGGTCACCTTCTCAACCGGCTTTCAGTCAAATCTTGGAATTATCAGTGCCATTGTAGGCCGTAACGACTACATAGTATGTGACAGGGAAAATCACGCCAGCATCTATGACGGCGCAAAGCTAAGCTACGGAACTATGCTCCGCTACCGCCATAATGACATGGAGGACCTAGAGCGTGTACTCCAAAAAGTCCCTCAAAAAAGCGGATGCCTCATTGTGACAGATGGCGTCTTTAGCATGGGCGGGGACGTAGCTAACCTTCCTCAGATTGTACGCCTGGCTAAAAGGTATGGAGCCCGTGTGATGGTGGATGACGCCCATGGTCTCGGAATCCTTGGCAATGGCGGACGCGGTACCGCTGACCACTTTGGACTAGCAGACCAAGTTGACATATACATGGGTACTTTCAGTAAGTCCCTTGCAAGTCTGGGTGGATATATGGCAACTAGTAATGCTGTAGCAGATTATGTCCGCCACACCTCACGTCCCTTTATTTTTTCCGCCTCCATTCCCCCATCTAACTGTGCAGTAGCCCTGGCATCGCTACGTTACATGCGTCAAAACCCTGAAATAGTCACCAGGCTCTCAGACCTGTCCTCCTATGCACGCAATGGCCTAACCAAAAGAGGTATCAGTATTAGGGCATCATCAACCCCAATAATTCCAATATACACCTATGATACTATTAACACCCTAACAACTGCGCGGGACATCTATGAAGCAGGGGTGTACGTAAACCCGGTTCTTCCTCCTGCTACAGCCCAAAATGAGTGCTTGCTGAGGACAAGCTATATGGCTTCACATACAGAAGAACTTCTTGATGAGGCTATGGACATTATTGCCTCAGTTTTAATAAAGTAAATGGGAGGGATTGTTGTAATAACTGGAGGCAGTTCCGGTATAGGCCTTAGCACAGCTGAAGCTTTGGTTAGTGCAGGATGTACAGTGTACAATATAAGCAGGAGAGACTTCACTCACCCCAATATAGTGCATATAAAAGCGGACGTATCAAATGAAGATGATGTCATATGCGCCATAAACAAGATTATTGACGCCGCCGGACATATTGACATTCTAATTAACTGCGCCGGCTTTGGCATTTCCGGCGCCACAGAGTTCACCACTCTCTCAGAAGCAAAGGGGCTATTTGATGTCAATTTCTTTGGTAAAGTAAATGTTACCGGGGCAGTAATCCCTCATATGAGAGCTGCTGGAAGCGGACGTATAATAAACATAAGCTCGGTTGCCGCTGTTATCCCAATCCCTTTTCAGACCTTCTACTCCGCATCTAAGGCTGCTGTAAACTCCTATACTATGGCTCTTGCCAATGAATTGCGCCCCTTTGGAATTGAGGTATCTGCTGTTATGCCGGGTGACACCCAAACCGGATTTACTGCCTCCCGCAAGAAATCCTTATTGGGTAACAGCATCTACAGCGATAGAATTGAACGCTCTGTGTCCACCATGGAACGAGATGAACAGTCCGGGACTTCTCCTGTAACTATGGGCAAATATATAGCAAATGTGGCACTTAAGCCATCTGTCAAAGTTCTCTACACCCCAGGGCTTAACTACAAAGTCTTTGTAGTTCTTGCAAAAGTTCTACCCGCAAGCTTATTAAACTATGTGGTTGGATTGATCTACTCCAAGTGAACAAAAAATCTATTTACCTGTTGACAAACCTCCAAGGAGCCTGTATACTCATAAATTACAGGCAGTGAAGAGAAGAGTACGTAAAGGGATACGTTCAGAGAACCCCGGTTGGTGTGAAGGGGTACGGATAGCTTTACAGAACATGGTCTTGGAGCCGCGTACCAACTGCAGTTATATACTGTTTAGGCTACGCCGGGTGCACCCGTTATAGTGCATGAGTATAGTTTGTACTCACTGAGGTCTACCCCGTGAGGAGTAGGCAAAACAAGGTGGTAACACGAAGTTTTCTTCGTCCTTGATGATTCTTTCATCAAGGACTTTTTTATTTTTCTGAAAGGAAGTGCAGAGGGTGCCAATTATTGAAATTAAGAAACTTAATAAGACTTTTACCAACGGTTCAAGCTCCTTTGTTGCATTGGATAACATTGACCTCAGCGTAAATAAGGGTGATATTTTTGGGATTATTGGTCTCTCCGGTGCAGGCAAGAGCACTCTTGTCCGCTGTATAAATCTCCTTGAAAAACCTACCGAGGGGAGCGTGGTTGTTGACGGACTTGATATCACTACCCTATCTGAGCGTGACCTCAGAACAGCCAGGAAATCTATTGGCATGATATTTCAGGAGTTCAACTTGCTCATGCAGCGCACCGCTCTGGATAACATCTGTTTTCCACTAGAACTTGCAGGGTATAGCCGCAGGGAGTCAAAGGAGCGTGCCCGTGAGCTTTTGGAGATTGTTGGTATACCTGAAAAGGAGAACTCATACCCCTCACAACTGTCCGGTGGCCAGAAACAGCGTGTAGCCATAGCAAGGGCTCTGGCAAACAACCCAAAGGTCCTTCTATGTGATGAGGCCACAAGTGCACTAGACCCAACAACAACCCAGTCCATCTTGGCGTTGATCAAAAGGCTAAACCGTCAGCTGGGCATTACCGTTGTCATTATAACCCATGAAATGAAGGTTGTTGAACAGATTTGCTCTCATGTAGCTATTATTGCGGACAGCAATATAGTTGAGACAGGAACGGTAGAGGAAGTCTTTCTACACCCCAAAACAAACGCAGCAAAAAAGCTTATCTTTCCAAACGAATCGGCTGGAAGGAAGTTTCCCGTTAATGGTAAGTTCCTCCGCATAGTATTTGATGGTGGTTCAACAAACCGCTCCATAGTTTCAGAAATGGTACTAAAAGGCGGTGCACCGGTCAATATAATATTTGCCGACACAAAAAATATAGATGGAATGATGTACGGACATATGGTACTTCAACTTCCGGATGACCGCGCTACAGTCTCCAAGATGCTAGCCTATCTCGATGATGAGAATATTACATATAATGAGGAGGAATACGATGTTTAACGCTGAAATGATAAACCTCATGCTCCAAGGGTTACTTGAAACCCTGTACATGACAGTCTTTTCTACAGTTGCAGCATACATATTTGGCTTGCCCATCGGTATTCTCCTGGTACTGACGGACAATGATGGAATCAAACCTAACATGCCCCTTAATAGAATAGTTGGTAGCATTGTAAATATACTGCGTTCAGTTCCATTTATTATCCTGCTTGTTGCGGTCATACCGCTCACCCGGGCAATAGTGGGCACATCTATAGGTTCCACCGCTACAATTGTACCCCTGGTAATAGCTGCAGCTCCTTTTGTAGCACGAATGGTTGAAAGTTCCGTAAAGGAGGTGGATCGGGGCGTTATAGAGGCGTCCCTATCTATGGGGGCATCCACACTTGACATTATCAAAAAGGTTTTGCTCCCTGAAGCCAAGCCATCTCTAATCACAGGCGCGGCTATAGCTACCACCACAATTCTTGGCTACTCCGCAATGTCCGGCTTTGTTGGCGGCGGCGGTCTCGGCACCATAGCCATTAACTACGGCTACTACCGCTCCAATACCGAGGTCATGTTGGTCATGGTTGCAATCCTTATTCTTATAGTTCAACTTTTCCAGGAGATTGGCGGATTTATTTCAACAAAAAGCGACAAACGCATCAGATAACATATAAATAATAACATTTATAAGGAGAACCACTTATGAAAAAACTAATTACCACTATACTCATAGCAGCTCTGGTCCTTACACTATTTGCAGGTTGCTCTAACGAAGCCAAATCCCCCACCACAATCAAAATTGGAGCAAGTATAACCCCCCACGCCGATATCCTCAAGGTCGCTAAAGACATACTTGCAGAACAGGGAATTATCCTAGAGATTATTGAATTTGTAGACTATGTGCAGCCCAACACCAACGTTGAAAACGGTGAACTTGATGCCAACTACTTCCAGCATCAACCCTATCTTGACCAGTTCAACATAGACAATGGAACTCACCTTGTTTCGATAGCCTCAATTCACTACGAGCCCTTCGGTATATACGCCGGAAAAACAGCATCCATAGCGGATCTTCAAGATGGAGCAACAATAGCAATACCAAATGACGGTACAAACGAAGCCAGAGCACTAATACTCCTGGAGGCCGAAGGAATAATAACCCTCAAAGAGGACGCCGGATTTAACGCCACTATCCTAGATATAGCCGATAACCCCAAAAATCTTACCATCAAAGAGCTTGAAGCGGCCCAGCTCACCCTATCACTGAAGGATGTGGATCTGGCAGTAATTAATGGAAATTTTGCAATTCAAGCCGGTCTCAATGCCAAAAGTGACGCACTGGCAACTGAAGATGAGGAATCAATATCTGCTACCACCTATGCAAATGTTCTTTGTGTCAAAGAGGGCAATGAGAATGATGACGCAATAAAGGCCTTGGCAGAAGTTCTAAAGGGCGATGAAATTAAACAGTACATCATTGACACCTTCCAAGGTGCAGTAGTTCCCATATCATAGTATTAATAAAACTCCTCCTCAGCTGGTGCAGGCATGTGTCTGCAACCTCTTGAGGGGGAGTTTCTTTATTACTTATTTTCAGGCATAAGCTCGCGTGATATGGTGAGGAGCATATGTTCTAGCTGTGCGCACTCCTCCGGGGGAAACCTGTCTCTAATCCTTGCCATTACAATATCGATATATTCATTGTTTATATTGTAATACTCTATAAACTTTTCTGTCACCTTAAGGTGGTATTCCCTCTTGTCTGTATCAGAAACGTGCTTTGTGATATAACCTTTACGAATTAACGTGTTTACCTTATATGTGGCATTTGGCTGTGATATCCCTATACTTTGAGCAAACTCACCTATTGTGGGCTCCCTCAGTGCATAGATGACCTCCACAGCAAAAGCTTCAGTAGCGCTTAGGTCTCCTATTTTGTCACTCATTCTATTAAAGATTCCTCTATAGAAATTCAGCTTAAACTTTGAGTAGACCTCTTTAAAGATATCGTCCAACATGGGCTAATTCCTCCGAAACTTTGAAAACTATTTGGTGTAGACCTTTTGAAGGCTTTTCCTGTCTACAATTCTGATTTCTCCGCGGGATAGCTCAACCATTCCCTCTGAAGAAAAGTACTTCAACATCCTGGTTACGACTTCCCGTGCAGAGCCCAGGTGCTTTGCGATAGTTTCGTGGGTGATATGCAGAGTGGTAGACTCCTCTATGTTGACCTGCTCACATAAAAAGAATGCTAAACGCTCATCAAAGCTCATAAAGATGACCTGTTCCATAACCCACATAACCTCTGAAAACCTTGACGACATAAGCTGGTTGATGTAGTTTGACATTTCAATTGAGGACAGGAGAAGCTTTGAATATGTGCCGGTTGGTATGAGTATGGCTTTTGTGTCCTTTTCTGCCTCTATAAACATCTCAAAGCTGATGTTTTTCATAATACAGGATGCGGAAAAAATGCATATATCTCTCTCAAAGAGCCTGTAAAGAGTTATCTCCTTACCGGTGTCAGAGAATATATAGCTCCTCACCTGTCCGGATAGCAACAAGAAGAGACCGGAGCAATCCTCCGAACCTCTGTGGATAAAGTCCCCACTTTTAAAATGGCGGACCATAGCAGTGTCTAGTAACAATTGCTTGTCTTTGGGTGCCAACTGCCTCCAAAATGGCAATGAGCTCTGAAGAAATTCTATATCTGAAGTCTGCACCACGGATCCTCCTTTCGGATAAAGTCGGAGCCCTGCCGTGCGGCAGGGCTCCGAAGAGTTGGAAAGTGTTAGATGTCTGTTTTCCAAAGCCCATGGAGATTGCAGTATGCATATGCTGACACAGGTTTGTCATCCTCCAAAGTGAATACTGCCTTAGGATCCTCACCGGGGTTAAGATACTTTATCTGGCTACCCTTTTCTGTATGGAGATATATCCAAACTATGTAGTGCTCCTCCAACATTGGGTGTGCGGCGCTTCCGACACTTACTAAAACTGTGTTTTCTGTATGGGAGACAACAGGAAGGTGCTTTTCCACAGATGCTTCAACTGTGTTAACAGTAAGCTCCGTCATTTCTTGTCCGCAGCAAACCGGTACCGCACCGGAGTCATTAATCATCTCAACGAGATTGCCACAGACCTTGCACTGATAAAATTTAACTGCTTTTGCCATCCAATCACCGCTTTCTCTTATTTCTATGAATAGAAATCATAGCATATAAACATTATATCTTTTATTGATTACTATGTCAACACCACACATTTTCAGAAAAAAAGCAATAAATCCCTTGACAAGAGAATATATACAGAGTAAAATATAATTAATTCATATTAAGTAGATATGAATACTATGATAAATAAAACCTGCACTAACAGTTTAGTGTGGAGAGGAGACTACTATGTCCAATATAAAAAAGAACGTAACAGAGCTCATTGGAAAAACACCACTTGTTGAACTCTCAAACTATACCGCAAATCACGCCCTCGGGGCACGCATTGTAGGAAAGCTTGAATCCTTCAACCCGGCAGGCAGTGTCAAAGACAGGATAGCTAACGCTATGATAGCGGACGCTGAAGAGCGCGGTCTTCTAAAACCAGGCTCTGTAATTATTGAACCAACGAGCGGAAACACAGGAATTGGCCTTGCATCAGTTGGTGCTTCAAAAGGTTACCGCGTAATACTCACAATGCCGGAAACTATGAGCGTAGAGAGAAGAATGCTCCTGAAAGCTTACGGCGCTGAAGTTGTCCTTACAGAGGGCGCAAAAGGTATGAAGGGTGCCATTGCAAAGGCGGATGAACTAGCCGCTGAAACCCCAAATTCCTTTGTCCCCAGCCAGTTTGACAACTTCTCAAATCCAAAAGTTCATAGAGATACAACCGGCCCTGAAATTTGGAATGATACTGATGGAAAGGTAGATATACTGGTCAGCGGTATAGGAACCGGTGGCACAATAACCGGAGCCGGTGAGTTCCTAAAATCAAAAAATCCTAACATAAAAGTTGTGGCTGTAGAACCTACGGACTCACCTGTGTTGTCAAACGGAACTGCTGGTGCACATAAAATTCAAGGTATAGGCGCAGGGTTTGTTCCAACTGTTCTAAACACAAAAGTTTATGATGAAGTAATAACCGTATCAAATGATGATGCTTTTGTAGCCGGAAGGGACATTGCCAAGATGGAAGGTGTTTTAGTAGGCATCTCATCCGGAGCAGCTCTACATGCTGCCTCAGAATTAGCTAAAAGCCCTGAAAACGCCGGCAAAATGATTGTAGTTGTCCTCCCTGACACCGGTGAGCGCTATTTATCAACAGCGCTATTTGTAGAGTAATCACATGAGCGGAACAAAAAAAGTTATGGTGGCAATGAGCGGCGGAGTTGATAGCTCTGTCGCCGCCGCACTTCTGTTGGACCAACAAAACGAGGTGTGTGGTGCCACATTAAAGCTGTTTACAAATGAATATGTTGGAATAAATGACCGCACTCGGACATGCTGTTCTCTTGATGATGTACTTGACGCCCGCAGTGTTGCTGATAAACTATCCTTTGATCATCATGTTTTTAACTTTGGAACCCACTTTCAAAATGATGTTGTTACCCCTTTTGCGGCTGAGTATGTTGAGGGGCGCACACCAAATCCCTGCATCAACTGTAACCGCTTTATTAAGTTTAGCAAGCTTCTTGACCGCGCACGGATTCTTGATCAAGATTATATAGCAACAGGACACTACGCACAAGTGGAGTACAACACAACCACAGGGCGTTACGAGCTTAAGCGCGCCAAGGACCTCTCAAAGGACCAGACATATGTCCTCTATGCTATGACTCAGGATGAACTAAAACACACACTCTTCCCCTTGGGAAACTTACTAAAGTCAGAAGTTCGCACCATTGCTGAGGAACGCGGGCTTGTCAACGCCCGGAAACCGGAAAGTCAGGACATCTGCTTTGTACAGGACGGGGATTACGCCAAATTCATTGAACAAACTCTCGGAATAAGCTCCCCTCCAGGAAATTTTATCAATACACGCGGTGAAGTAATTGGTACACATAAAGGAATTATCCATTACACAGTTGGTCAGCGTAGAGGAATAGGTATAAGTTCAGATGCTCCCCTTTATGTGGTGGATAAGGACAAGGAAAGTAACACTGTAACTCTAGGTAGCTCAGAGGATCTTTTCAATGATACACTCCTGGCCACAGATGTCAACTGGATCTCTATTCCCGCCTTAACAGAACCTATGGATGTCACTGCTAAAATACGCTACGGAGCAGTAGAAAACCCTGCCACCATCACCCCCATGGAGAATGGTGATGTCTTAGTTAAGTTTAAATCGCCCCTCCGCGCCATATCACCCGGGCAAGCAACAGTCTTTTACTCAAATGACTCTGTAGTTGGCGGAGGAACAATTATCAAATCGATACGAAAGAAGGTGGATTGATTTGAAAATTTCATCAAAAGGACGTTACGCCATGAGGCTCATGCTTGATTTAGCACTGAACTATAATGGTGACTATATATCAATTAAAAGCATCGCAGAGAGACAAGGGATATCAGAAAAATATCTTGAGCAGATTATCTCAAGCCTCTCTAGAGCTAGGCTGGTTAAGAGCATTAGGGGTGCCGGAGGCGGATACATGCTTGTTGATTCCCCTGAACAGTACACCGTAGGCTCTATCCTACGCGTAGTTGAAGGAACTTTAGCCCCTGTTGCCTGTCTTGAGTCAAAGTCAAATGACTGCTCACAGGAGTCAAGCTGTGCAACTGTAGAGGTTTGGAAGCAACTTAAAGCCGCTATAGACGGTGTTGTAGATAACATCACCCTTGCAGACCTCGTAGATATCCAAAAGGATAAAACAGCGTATGATTACGTTATATAGCAACCAAAAAGACGAGCCGCAGATCAACATCTACGGCTCGCTTTTTATTTACTTTTATCTAGGGGGTGCATAACTGTCATCATACATACTTCCATCAATATTTACTGTAGCATAGGTGGAGGAAGTGAGCTCCCCTACAGGTGTCCATATATCATATACTGAGTAACATACTGTGTACTCCCCGTCAGGGAACCATATTGGTATTAAATG
>CAZIVK010000024.1:0-10532 GCA_964542515.1 uncultured Oscillospiraceae bacterium
CACAAACTCCTCTATTTCCCCTGTCACCGAGTCCGCAAATGCTGATGGGTTAAAGTTACCTCCCTGATAAATATCAACTAGTGCAAGCTCTGCCCTGGTTTTTAATATAGAGTAGACCGAGTCAAATACAGATATAAATCTTGATTCTACCAAAACACCAACATCACTCAAAATTCCGGACATAACTGCCTCAATTTCCTGGTTAGTATCATCAACCACACCATCAATGCAACTCTGAATCATACCTACGTAATCTTGTACCCCGTCACGCGCCAATGTCTCCACCTGATCTATAATTTTATTGCTAATCATATCTACAAAACCGTTCACCGAGCATCTCCATGTCGACGCAGTCTTAAGCAGAGGTACCTCTTTGTTTTGTACTATTTCTGATAGGTCAATTGCAGACTCACCCAAAGCCAAGGCCAGTTTTAGTACCAGCTGCGCCGATTGAAACGGAACTGTTCCTCCGGATACTGCCTGGATAGACATGGCGGGTGCAAGCGTAAGGGCATCTATAGATGAGTCACTCAGTGCAAATATGCTGTTAACAGAGAACCTAACTGCAAAAACCGCCCTCTTGGCTGCAGCAATGTTGCTCTCCGGACCCGCCTCCTTTCTGAGCGTAAAAAACCAGAGTTTCCTCTCCTCACTTCCCCTATTACCAAACAGAATATACTCCGCCTCACAACCGTAGATGCGGTTGTTCTCAGGGTCTATAGGGATGCCTGTATACGTGGCCTTATCACTGCTAGATGTGAGGCATGAGAAGTTCTCCATAATATACTCTGTTATCAAGAGACTGTCCCTAAAGTCTGAGGCATCACTATTTACCAGAGCGGTTAAATCAGCAAATGCACCTGTCATTACCTTTAGCTGATTTGTAATCCCCATTATTTCTGTCAGGCTGACATCCGCAAAGTCTCCAACCTCTTCTGAACCCTCCCTTGAGGGCAAGCCCTCAAATTCATCCATAGAGTAGCTGATTGATTCATCAACCGATGAGGTACTCTTAGCCGATTCGTTGATCCTCTTAATGTTTTTGAGTAATAAGCCTACAGATGCCGCATTTCCCTCCTCAGGCAGATTGGCCCCTCCATAGGATGTCATGAGATATATGTAGAACGGTGGTACACCAATAAAGTTGTTATCAATATTTACAGTCTCACTAATTTGCTTCAAATATGCGCCGCTGTCCTCACGAGGTGTTTCTGCAAGCATTGCATCAATGTACTCTTTTCCGGCTCTCAACTGACGGATTATTCCATCCGGGTCATCCTCCCCAAACAGGACGGTATTGGTTTCATACTCGCCTGTCATAGCAATAGAGAGACTATCCTCCGCTCCCCCAGACTCAATAAGATAGTTGTCAATTGCATCCTTTAAGTTGCCATTAGCCCTCGCTATTGCAGGTATTTCAGCTTTAATCTGTTCAGCCAAATATATTGCATTGTCAAGAAGCAAGTACGGGAAATCCGCTGTAGAGTCATTGCGGTACTCCTCAACCGCTTCATCATATACGCGCAGCGTAGAGTATAGCTCTGCGCAGATTTTTGAGATCCCGTCGAGTTCCTTACTTGCTGCCACCTGCTTTTCTACAAGCTTTGCCTTTGACCCAAGTTTCATGACCTCATCTAGAGAGTTATACAAACTTGTTCCTGCATCCACCACTCCCCTGTACTTCATGAAGTCAACAATGCTCCTTCTTAGGACATCAGGGTTTGTAAGATTACTGTTTTCCATGGGAAAAGCAGATATAACGTGACCCTTAACATTCAGTGGTTTTGATGTCTGCAGCGTAGTATTAATATGACGGCTAACCAGATCAGTTAGCTCCTGTCCATAGTCATCACCCAACTGTGACATAGCATAAATTCCATACCGCTGCGCCAGCACTGTGTCATAATTTGATAAGGCGGCATTCATAGCAAGCTCAGCCGCACCAACCAGAACAACATCCGCAGCTTCCACACTGGATGCATCCACCATGAGGGATGCAAAGGTAAGCATGGGAAGCATTAAAATACTAAGGACAACCGAGACCGAGCCTCTACACACTCTAAAAAATGCCATGTTGCAGCTTCTTAGTTATGTCTGAAAAGTGACTTTCAAGATCCGCTCCTGTGTACCTTCTCGCCAAAAACATGAAAAAATCCGCGTTTCTCACATCTGCAGCTGCACATATAAGTGTTCTTTCAAAGGAGGACTCCATTGAAAAAAGTCCATAGGGCTGTCTTACAACAATCTTCACCCTTCTCTCTGTTCCAATACCGCTGTCTGCAATATCTACAGAGGCAGAATTGCCAAGTCTTTCTCTTACGGAATCCACCATCTGCGTATGTACAGAGGTTTTATGGTAGCCTCCTTTAAGGTATTTGTACGGATCTCCATCTGCAGTTATGTACGTGGCGGTGTAGGCCTTTGCTGCAATATTTACCGCCTCTGCGGCAGCTGTGTCCATAACCGCACGGCGGTGCATGACGAAGCCAAGAGCCAATAGAGATGCAATCATAATGAAACATATTGGAAGTACAATGCTGTACTCCAAAACGGAGACAGAACCTCTCTCCTCTCTTACAAAATGCATTAACTGCTTCACAGTTCAAAATCAGCGGTCAACTCCCCCTGCCTCCCCCGTACAGCCTGCCAAATATCGCTGAGTAGGCCACCTATTTCATTTCTAAACGCAATAGCAAAAATTAGAGCGATAGCTGCCAAGACTATAACTGCTACTATTTCTGCTGCGCCATGTTCACGCTTGATAAACGTCCGACACCAGTTACATATCTCTCTCATCAGGGTCCCTCCTAATTCTCAAAATGTTAATCCGCTCATTATTGGATACATAATCATAATAAAAACACCTACAAACATCAGGCTTATGGGTATGAGTAACTTAGTTGATGCAATCTCCCCGGACATACGGACACGTGACTTTCTGGCATTCCAGCTGTCCCTGGAGGCCTGATTTAAGAACTCTGTCATATCCCCAGAGCCCTTTGAGAGGTTCTGTACAAAGGCGGAAGTAAACTTATCCACGTCTATTACTCCGCATCGGGATGAGACGCCAAGGTATGCATCAAACTCCCGCACACCGTTTTTCACCTCATATGATGCCCGCTGCATCTCTTTATATAGCACCCCCTCCCCTGACTCTCCAACTCTATGCCAGGCCTCACGTATAACCATACCTGCGCCTATCAGTAGAGTGAGCTTTGAGAGCACCTCAGGCAGATCTGCCATGATATTGTTTTTCCTAACTGTTACTAAATAATCTATCTTTTTATCAAAATAAATAGATGAGCATATGGAAAAACCGGCTCCTAGAACCATAGCATTAAAGCTACTTAGTACTGAAGCTATTAAGGAAAAGGCTATTATGATTACTGCCGAGGTTGAGATCCTTTCAGCTGCATACATCCTTCTGTAAAACTCCCAGTGCCTGTTTCCGTAAATTGACTTGAAGTACCTCTCCTCCCTCCTTTCTTTGACTCCGCCACCTCTTGAAGGAAAGATTTCAAGTATGCCATACCCAAAGGGGTATAGGTCTTTGAGTGGGTGATCCCGGTATTTCAGTGGTCTAAGTGGAGATGAGCCCCCCTCCCCTTTAAGCCATACAAAACAAAAAATTACTGTAGTTAAGCTTACAAATAACGCTGAATACACCTATCAAACCCCCATCTAAATATTGATGTTAAGAATCCTCCTTCCAATAAAGTACGCTATTACAAAAAAAACCAGCGCTACAGTGGTGGAGATTACTCCTGACGCCGAACCCATGTCCGCGATTCCTGTACCCGACCATCTAAGAATAAAGGTGAACACAAGCGGCATCACTAGCATAACATTCTGCTCACTTTTTTTACCTGAAATGAGTACACGTATCTCCATCTGTATATCTATCTTGTCACAAAGGATTTTACTGCTGTTATTGACAACCTCCCTTATGTTTCCACCCCTCCTAAAGCACGTCTCAAACACACAAGCAAAACTTACAATATCACCTATCCTGCTTCTCTCTCCAAAGTCTGCAAGCATATCCTCAATATTGCGGCCGGATTCAATGCCGCTGTTGATCAATTTCACCTCCATCCATATAATGCTGTCCTTGCCATGACGCAGGGACATATCCTCCTCTGCACTTTTAAAAGCACGGCGTACATTCTCACCTGCCCCCAGAGATGATGAGAGCGATTCCAAAAGGTCCCTGAATTCCATTAACAGTTTTGTTTGCCTTCTCTTTATGTACCTGCGCTTATATAGTGGGTTTGCAAACAGCATAAAAATAACTGCTGCCACAGCCCCTACAATGGTGCTGCTATAAAACAAATATATAGACCCAAAACCTACTGCTGCACCAACCAAGTAGCATGTATATTTGACCTGTTTTGTTGGAATGTACGAGCTATAGTCAATCTTCTTCATATGTCCCATACAACCTCAGTTTCTCAGTGTTCTTCAAGTTATTCCCCGTTTTTTGTAGTATCCCTTGACAGACTTTATAGAGTGTATTTAGTGTGAAATCACCATCTTTAGACAGGTCAACCTCAGATATCTCCGTAACCCTTCTGGAGTAGTCCCGCATCCTTGAGATGTGTACAATAATGTCGAGGGCTGACGCAATCTGTCTTCTGACAGCGCCCTGAGTAAGTCCAGACCCCGCTGTAAGTACCATAGTCTCAAGACGGGCCAGCATGTCCAAAGTGGTGTTAGCGTGGCCTGTTGATATGGATCCATCATGCCCTGTATTCATAGCTTGGAGCATGTCCAGGGCCTCCGCCCCTCTGACCTCACCTACAACAATCCGTTCTGGGCGCATCCTCAGAGATGTCCTTATCAAATCCCTCATAGACACAAGGCCTGCACCGGAGGAGTTTGCGTTACGTGTCTCCAAGCTAACAAGGTTCTCTATTCCAAGAATTTTCAACTCCGCCGAGTCCTCAATTGTAATAATCCGCTCGGTTTTAGGAATAAACTCTGATAAAACATTTAGTAGAGTGGTTTTTCCTGAACCCGTCCCTCCGCTAATAAATATGTTGTATTTTGCCCTAACAAGTGTTTTAAGTAGGTCAGCCGCCTCCTGTGTAACTGTCCCATACGCTATGAGCTGGTCAATATTTAGTGGTTTTTCAGGGAACTTACGAATGGTGAGAACAGGCCCACTCAAAGATACAGGGGGTAACACCACATTCACTCTGGACCCGTCAGGCAACCTGGTGTCCACAATAGGACTTGCGCGGTTTACCTCTCTACCTGCCCCTCCAACTATCCTTTGTATAATATCCTCCAGTCTACGGGTACTATCAAACTGTAATCCTGTTTTTGTTACCCTGCCACCGCGCTCAACAAAGATTTGGTCAGGTCCGTTGATCATTATTTCTGAGATATCAGCGTCAGCAATTAACTGATCCAGCACGCCAAGTCCACGTATGGAGCTAATGACCCCTGAAACCAAATGTACCCTCTCATCTATACTGAGATACTGTCCTCTTGCCACATCTGCCAGGATCTTTTCGATGCGCTCCTCTAGTTCGTAAGGACTGAGATCACCAATAGATAGCGTATCTATTGCTATCTGCTTGACCTCCTCAATCAACTGCTCATATACGTGTTCCACTACAACAGCATGTCAAAAACATCAGACCGTGCAATGGTACGTACAATACCCCCCATGGACGCGCCTTCATATTTTGGTACTCCACCAAGTAGAGGGAGATCACGGGTGTTTACATTTCTTCCGGACTTATTGCTGAATTTGTTGTAGAGGAGAAACATTGCAGGTGGATTTATCTCCTCTCTTGCAAATGCAATATCAAGGGAGTCCATAATACGCTCAAATTTGCCTGCAGAGGCGTCCGTCCCATCAGAAACAAGGACAAGAGCTGAAGACCCTTTCAAAAGAGCCATACCGGTACTTTCAATGCTTAAGTCCACATCAACAACTACGTAGTCAAAGTGTAGCTCAGCAGTTAAAACAGCAAGAAGTTCCTTTATGTCACCGGATTTGAGCTCCGACACCTCCTGAGCTAGTCTGAAGGACTCAATAAAGTGTACCCCTGTTTCATCACACCGGATAGTCTCCTTAATTCTCTGAGTTAGGTCACTTTTTCCGCCTCTGATGGCATACACCACATCACTCATGGCAAGTGAACCCTCACACTCAAAAAACTGCGTTGAGCTTCCAAACCTCTCAAGGTTGATATATATAACTCTATTATTTCCGGATGCTAGAGACATGGAGAAGGCGGCTGCAGCTGTGGAACCTCCCGCACCCCCGCCACTGGATACAAAGGTGTAAATACCTCCACCTTTAGAGGTGCTAAAAACCTCATCCAAAGCTCCGGAGTTCTGTTTATTGGTGAGCTCAATAATTTCCTGTAAAATAACTTCTGCCTTCCTATACCGGCAGATGGTGCGCTGTCCACCTGGACTATACGCTGACATATTGTTAGTAAACAGTGCAAATGCACAGTCCCGGGGAATGTCCTCAGCAGATACTCCAAGTTCCTCCCCCGCTACAATGACATCTGCACCAACTTCCTTTGCCATCCGGACTGCGGGCTCACGTTCAGTAAACGAGTGCGCATCCACAGCTTCTCCATGCCTTCCGTTTAGCTCTTCTGTCAACCTCTTGAGATAAGCCCCATTAGAATCCAACAGTACCACCGTCCGTTTCATTCTACCACCTCCGAGTTATATTGTATATTTTTATTGAAATTAGTATACATCAAACCAAACAATCAATCAAGCCCTTTTGACAATATTTTACAATATTTTTGACATAAAACCAATGTGATATATGCATATTTGTTGAAAGAGCTTTTTTACATTGCATATGATATAATTTGAAGGTAAAATAGATACTAGACAGTTGTAAAATTCAAGGAGGTACAATTATATGGTAACACCCTTAAAATATTTTCAAGAGATCAGCTCTATCCCGAGAGGCTCAAAGTTCGAAGGTGCAATTGCAGATTACCTGGTCGATTTTGCAGAAACTCACGGCCTTGTCTGTCACAGGGATAACATCCACAACGTAATAATCAAGAAGCCCGGCAGCCGCGGTTTGAAAAATCGACCACCGGTCATGTTACAGGGGCATACCGATATGGTATGTGAACAGAACGTCGGAACAGACCATAACTTTTCAGAGGATGGCATTAACCTAGTATTTAACGGGAACAAGCTGAGCGCAAGGGGAACAACACTTGGAGCAGATAATGGCGTAGCCGTGGCGTATATGCTTGCCCTTCTGGAATCATCAGTACTACCCCACCCACCACTTGAGTGTGTATTCACCGTCCAGGAGGAGATTGGACTTATAGGGGCTGAAAAGCTTGATGGCAGCCTGCTGACCTCCCGGACCCTTATAAACATAGACGGCGGTCCATTCGGAACAGCTATCATCAGCTGCGCTGGGGGCATGCGTGTATATCTAAGCAAGGAAATAGTGCCTTCAAAGCCTGTAGGCGCATATGCATTGGACATCTCAGCACGTGGACTATTTGGGGGCCACTCCGGTATCGACATAGGCCTCGACAGGGGTAATGCAAACAAACTTATGGGAAGAATCCTACACAATGTTTTGCTGTCCCATAAGGCCGAGCTCTCATATATCAAGGGAGGTGCCAAGGACAACGCCATCCCCCGGGAATGCGACAGCACCCTCATCTTCACCAGTAAGGCAGACCGGTCTTCTGCAATGGATCTTATCGGAAAGATTTCAGACAGCATAGAGATCGAGTATCACGATGCAGATCCGGACGTTAAAATAACTAGCACAATTCCAAAACAGACACCGCAAACATCCTTTGGCTACAAAGCCACCTCAGATCTGGTAAGCGCCATCTACCTGGCACCGAATGGTGTAAAGTTCCGCTCTCCTGCGTCCGGTGGCTTTATAGTGTCATCGGTAAACCTTGGGGTAATAGACTCTACCGGTAGCGCCGTTGCGCTGACATTCTCACCAAGGAGCTCCATATCATCACTACAAACAGAAGCCCTAACAGAGCTCAAACTACTTGCAAGGACTTTTGGCTTTAATCTGGAGCACGGCTCGGAATACCCCGGATGGAGCTATGCCACTGAATCCCCCCTGAGGGACACCTTCACAAAAACATTCCGGGATCTCTTTAACACCGATCTTAAGACGGAGGCGATCCATGCCGGCCTTGAATGTGGGCTCTTCTCCGCTAAACTTCCCGGACTTGATGCCATAGCCATCGGCCCAGACGTGCACAACCCCCACACTCCCGATGAGTGGCTCGATATCGATTCATTTGAAAAGATTTGGATGCTTCTCGTAGAAGTGTTATCCAGACTTTAAAACAACAATCCCCAAGAGCTTTTAGGCTCTCGGGGATTGTTGTTATCAATTACACTATTTGCAGCAGCCGCGGTCACGCTGAGGTGGACGTGTTGCACTCTCCACTTCACAGCGGCTCGGCGGGAAGAACTCCTCCACCGGGAAATCGATTCTCTTAAAGAGATCGCATGGGTTATCCTCGTTTGAGCTTACGCACTCTCTTTCAGGCATGCATATGTCGAATGCAGGCATGAGAAGCTGGGAGTCGCGCTCGAGCTTAATGATGCTGAACTGTCCAAGGGTTACAAACATGCGGTTTTCGCTGTCGCCCATAACAAGATCTTCATCAAAGCAGTTGCAGATAACACTAGGTATGTCGCTTAGGTCATTGCAGTAAGTTTTCGGGCAGTTGCAGACTTCCATAATCTTCATGCCCAAGCAGATTGGCTCAACAGCCTCAACTACTGCAGTTGGCATATTGCTTCTCATCAGCAGTTGCTCATCCATACCATTTACTGCCATATTGGAACTGAATATTTTTGCATTTCCTTCGCTACCAAACAGAATTACACGTTTATCGGATGTTGCGAGACCTGTGACCTCCTGAGGTCTTCCTACGCCGCAGAATGCATCTGCAGTTACACGGTAGAAGAACTTAACATCGACCGTAAAGAATCCCCTGTTAAATGACACCGGTTCAACATCGATATAAACCCAGAGCAACTCCACTCTGCGGCACTTAACGTTGATTGCCCTGTCTATGATAGCCTGACTTTGCCGAGTTGGGTATACACGCAAGTCCTCGAGACAGTCTTTATCCTTGCAAGAATCATATACTTTCTTGGTATAAACGCAGACCGCTTCTTTAATATGCATGTTGTCAGCTGACATTGTGCTACCTCCCATTGATTATTGAAGAGCGTTCCTTCAATAACATTGTATGAGCTATTGCCCAAAGCGGTTACACACGCAGAAATGAAAATTTGACTTTAACGCAGGAGCGTCAGCGCTGATTATAGCTCTCTATGAAATTAGTTATCTCGTTTTTTGTGGCGGTGATCTCCTTAATGAAGGCCTGCGCGGGAAGGCGGAGTGCACCCTTGCCAAGGACTATGAGTTGCTCTAAGCCGTCGGAGGTGGCAACGCGTACGTTGTGTTTACCCTGTATTTTGGAGACAACCTTTTCAATGTATGTGTCAGCGATTTCCGCTTCACGTGTGTAAACCACATATATGTTGTTGACCTTCTCTATGCGTTCCTCACCGCCGGTCACTTTATATGCATCAAATACTAGGATTACGTTGACCTTACGGAAGGCCTGGTAATTTGACAATAGGTTAATAAATGTAGTGCGGGCGAGATCAAGGTTCTCCTTGGCGAGAGCTTTGAGCTCGTCCCACGCAAATATAATATTATAGCCGTCCACAAGCAGATAGTTATCCGTAGAGATCATGGAGCCGAGCATTGTATCGGTGTCAGAAATACTAGTTTGTTGCCTGTAAAAGGAGTACTCCTTCTGTGGACCGTATGTGCGTTCAAAGATCTTTTGAAGCTGCTTGTCCTCCTCCAGACTACCGGTATACTGAACACTGCGCCTAATTACAGTTTGTTGTTCCTCCGGGGCCTTTTCCTCTGTCTGTTTCTTTTGAGCTATGTGAAGGTGATTTGGCACATCATTCCACTTCACAATATCACCGGAACCGTTGCTGCAGAAGACCGAGTCCGGGGTATTCTCTATGTCACTTTCAGGGTTATATCCCATTTTGGATATAACCTCTTTCTGGTTGTGACAGATATCGTAACCGTTTACGGTGCATAGCAGCTGCCCGCGGCCCTTTGTGTAGGATATCACTTCAGTCATATAACCCTGCATTGTGTACACGGGTACTGTTCCTGTAAGGGTGGTCATGTCCCCGGAAGCTTCTGGTGTATTGAATGTACCGCTCATATTTTGAATGTCGGATATAGCTCGTCCAACGTTCTCATTTGGAACCTCAAGCTTATACTTGTAGTATGGCTCCAGAAGCACTGACTCGGCCTGCATTAGTCCCTGACGTACAGCGCGATAAGTTGCTTGTCTGAAGTCTCCTCCCTCGGTGTGGCTGATGTGTGCCCTCCCTGTGACAAGGGATATCTTCATATCGGTAATAGGTGAACCTGTCAAAACACCCAGATGTTCCTTTTCATCAAGATGCGTAAGAACAAGCCTCTGCCAATTGCGGTCTAA
>CAZIVK010000025.1:0-10454 GCA_964542515.1 uncultured Oscillospiraceae bacterium
GGTAGCCTAAAAACTCTTGTAGGTTTTGCAGCAGGAATTCTGGTGTTTATTGGCTTTAGAACAGGTCTCTTCTCCTTTACATCCGACATAAAATGGATCTTTATAGTGGGATCGGGGATTTTTGCAGTAGCTATTATAGTGGCTGGTTTCCTAATAAAATACACAAAGGGTATGTCAATCTCCAGTGGTAATAAAAAATTCCGCATAGTGTTCAGGTATCGCTACCGCTTCTACTACGTGCTAACCGTATTACACGGTGTACAGAAGCAGATAGCCTACGTGTTTGGTTCTTGGGTCATAGTTGACCTCCTACTTAAGGGCGCAGACATCATGTCGCTACTTACAATAATCAGCAGCTTTATTGGCATCTTCTTTTTGCGCCTTGTTGGTAAGGCAATGGATAAACTGGGCATCAAGTTTATGCTATTTACGGAAGCACTTCTCTTTATATTTGTCTACACTATTTACGGGTTTGTGGTGTGGCACATATCTGAAAGCGCCTTCACAGGTGCTGGGTTACCAGTCATAGTTGTGTACATACTTTTCATTATGGACCGCCTATCCATGCAGATGAGCATAGTAAAGTCCGTCTATCTGCGCTCTATAGCTTATGACAAATCCGAAATAACATCAGTACTTTCAACAGGTACCAGCCTGGACCACATTGTTTCAATACTTGCGGCTCAGCTTAGTGGTTTTATCTGGACTCAGTTTGGTCCCCAATATGTCTTTTTTATGGCCGCTTTCATCTCCCTTGGCAACCTCTTTGTGGCTTGGCGTGTAAAACCTGAGCCTGAAGAATAATTTGAAAAAAAGTTTGAACTCTGTAGCTTTTTATACTATAATGTGGATACAATATTCTATAGATTGGAGATACCAGAATGAACATTAAAGAAAAAATCGAAGAAATTGTTGAGAAGATAAAGTCGGACAAGGGCTTTGCCGCCAAATTCACCAGTGACCCTGTAAAGGCTATCGAATCAATCCTTGGGGTGGACCTCCCTGATGACCAAATTAATTCCATAATTGACGGAGTAAAAGCCAAAGTCAACCTCGACAAAGCAAGTGGCCTCTTGGGAAAAGTAAAGAAACTCTTCTAATTTACTCGTCAGAAAAAGATGGCAAACATTCCTAAAGTGTTTGCCATCTTTCTATTAATACTATTAGTAACAGGATGTGAACTCAGTGCAGACTAAAAAAAATTTAAATATGCCCATTAAAACTATAGTAGTGCTCCTAATATGCATACTCCTCTTATCACTTGTGGGGTGTGAACTATTGGACTCTCTCCCGAGTGAGGACAGTGCCTACACTACCAAAGAGGATGTAGCTCTATACATATATATGTATGAAAAACTACCCCCAAACTTCATAACAAAAAAGGAAGCTCAGGACCTTGGATGGAGCGGCGGCTCACTTGAGCCATATGCGCCAGGCATGTGCATTGGCGGTAACCACTTTGGAAATTATGAGGGGATTCTGCCCACAGCAGACGGCAGGTCATACAAGGAGTGTGACATTGACACCTTAGGTGCTAAAAGCAGAGGAGCCAAAAGAATTGTCTACTCAAATGATGGACTTATATATTACACTGATGACCACTACGAGAGCTTTACCTTGTTATATGGGGAGGACAACCAATGAAAACAGTAGTTATAGACGGCCGTGATATGCCTGACCGGATCACCGCCCACGCATACTTAGCCGGCAAATTGGATTTCCCCACCTACTACGGAAAAAACCTGGACGCTCTCCACGATTGCCTCACGGACATCTCAGAGCCCACTCAGATTGTTTTATACAACTTTTCAGAGGACAGCTTCAGTAATAACCTCTACCTGCCCTCCATTATTAGAGTGCTTAAAACTTCAGCCACGGAAAATAATAACATCTCATTGACATGTGACGCTGATTCTCTAAACTCTCTTGGGACTTATTTAGGATAGTAGCGCAACTGTACAGATACCCCATCTGGATCATATACGTAAAAGTAGAATGTATCCGGGTCGGGGTTTTGTATTGCGGAGGGGTTCAGGCCTTTATCCAGGGCCAGCTGATGTTTCTCATCAAGTTTATCTGTTTTAAAGCAGATGAACATACCCTTCCCTTCAAACTTCTGACCTTCCGGCCTACAGACAAACTCAACCTCTGTTGCTCCGTCAGTGTCTGTCATGAAGGCGACCTCTGTAGGTCCCGCTTGAAAACGGCGTGCCAATTTTAGCTCAGCCATCTCCTCATAAAAATTGATGGACTTTTCAATATCCCTAACCATAAAGGTTATGTGTTGTAGATGCATGACATTTTCTCCTTTTTTAAGATATAGTGGATGTCCAATATCTGTTTCCATAGATATCAGTAATGCGGTAGGCCATTTTGAATGCCAAGTTGGATATGCTCAGGTTTTCAATCTGCCAAGTGCCGGTTGCTACCAAGGGATCCCCCAGATAATATGTGCTGCTAAATTCCCCATCATAGGTATAGTAGTTACAGATAAAGTCAATTTTATCCCCGGCCACAATTTCCACCAGCCCTTTTGGTAGGGTTTCTGTCTGTGTTTCCAAATCATACTTGACCTGTGCACCAAGCACTTTGCCGTATGGGTTAACATCATCAAACACAATAATTATGTCCACAAGTTGCCCGTTTAGTTTTGCCGGAACACGTCCCATTATGGAGTACCCATCACCGAAATGTTCATCCGTCATCATATAATAACTCACTATATGTCCGTTCATAGCGAGCCATGTGCCATCATATTCCATTATGAGGTCACCAGCGCTGTTGTAGCTGTAGACGTTATCAAGGCCCAGATCTATAAAGCCCTCCCCATCATCTATAAAGACGTTCATCTCCATAAACTGTACCATGTTCCACTGGTCTTCAGTCAGGGAGAGGACCCGCTGTCCATCCTTTTGGGTTATAACTAACTGGGAAGCATCCAACCTGTTGTCCTTCAAGTAGTCTGCTGACGCCCGTACACGGTCAACATCAAGCCAACTTTCCAGTGTACCACTGGAAAAGAAGGAACTCAGTAGCGTGTCCACAGACTGATCAGAGCCACTCAGGCCTCCCAAAAGGACGCCAAGAGGATTGCCAGTACCCGAGGATGTCACCTGCCCAACGGCTATTAAACTGCCGAAACTTTTTATGCAATTACTATATTCGGATTCTATTCCAATTTTATCATATGTGTTAAGCATAGAGTTAAGCTGCTTTGTGTTACCATATGGGAAAAAATCGAGATTCCGTTTGAGTTACTTATATTTGTAGAGGTTCTATTGTATTTGACTGAACCCCTAAGAACATTTGCTAGGGATTTAGCTTCAGGGGTGGCCACATTTTCTGCAAAGTGTATTAGATCCACCTGGTTGATTTTTGAGGAAGGTGCAAACTCCTTAGTTCCCGCCCGAGCATTGGACACAAGCTTGTACTGATCAGTATCTATAAGCTCATTTGTTGACTTTGCAAACTCTACAAAAGCTGAAGGAAGTGTACCTTTTAGCTCCGCCAAGTCGATAAGGGAGAGAGTTGCCTGGCTCTGGGGTGTCCGGACTTTAACCTCAGCTACGTAATCATCTATAAGTTTCTTTCCCAGCTCCACCGTAGGGATAGATGGATTTCTTGAGAGTTCAGTGACCCACCCTGTATAGTACCAGCCAATACCCGGTTCAACCTCCTCTGAGGCAATCATATAGTCAGAGTAGGGCTCAAGCACTACGGCTGTCTCTAGTGTGGCCATGAGGCATGCATCAAAGCCAATCCAATCAAAGAAACATCCACCGTTCTTCAAAGCAAGAGCTATTTCGTCAAGTGTCATTGCGTCATTTGGGAACAGCTGGTCATAACCAAAACCTGCAAGAGACCCACCGCCGTGGTCCCACATTATGAGGGCGTACCGGTCGGCAGGAAAATTTCTTTTGCTGTACTTTATAAAGTCTGAAAGTGTGTCCGGTAAGACCATTGATTTTTTTCCAAGATTATCCTGCAGCAAAACCAAACCATCACTTGTCAGCCTATACCGCTGATTTCCAGATGAACTTATGACATTGTTTTGCCATTTTGAAGTTCCGCCTGTCTCAACTATTATATTAACATTTTCAGAGATCTTAGCATTTATGATCTCCATGATATCTGATGTGGCCATTCCCGACCTTGCTTCAAGGTCCGTGCCGCACATATATATCATGATTGTTGCCTTGTCAGCACCATTCCCATTTAAAACAGTACGCTTATCCCGAGCAAGTTCAGAAACACCAGTGTTTACTGCGTATGCACCGGTGTCCTGAGTAGTTGCCTGCGGGTTGTTTTGGGATGGGGAGGGAACTGTTGACCCCCCTAGAATACTGTCCCCTCCGCCCAATCTAGACAACACAAAGATTGCTATAGCTATGACAATTATTGGCACTGACTTGGTTGGAATACGGCCCCTATTGGCTGATCTTGTTGAGGAGGAACTGCCGCGCCTGTTCACTCTGACTTCACCGGAACCTATGCGCTTTTTTCTGCCTTCCGGCCTGTTTTTTCTTTCCACTTTCCAGTTGCCTCCCATATCTATGTATACCTTAAGTATGTTATAAACTGTAGTTTACAACTATTATGCACTAGAGTAAATTATAAAGCAAGAGCAAAAAACTCCGAATGCAATACACACTCGGAGCTCTTAATAGTCTTCTATGAAACGTAATAATTCTTATCGACCTCAGCTAACATGTTGTAAACAGCTTCATAGCTTTCACACACGTCATCCGGCACAGTGTAGTTGTTTGTTACACCACGCAGCTCCAGGATCTCCTCATTAAGATCAGGTTTTGTCTTTCCCGCCTTAGCAATCTTCTTAACTATTGCGTCATATAACTCCTGCACTTTATAAAACTCCGGATGATTACCTCCATGAACACGCGCTACAATAGGGACATATAATTTTAATGTTTTAAATATTTCTTTCACGCTAACTCCACCTCTCTTGCTATGTAATTGCTTCTTCTTTATATTGGTATTATACCAAAACTAATATGTAGTGTAATTGACCTACATCAAAATTCTAAATTACATTATCATTTTAATTGAGACCCCCATCCACAGTATATATACCGGAATGGGGGTCTCAAAATAGCTTCTATGATAGGACCGGAACCTTTGCTTTACGTGAAATATCAATGTTGTCTGTGGTCCTGTCAGTCAACTCCTTGACAGGGTTTGTCTTCTCCTCTGCGCGGTAATCCACATTATACTTTTGCTGATGCTGAACTACTACATTGTGGCTCGCCACACAGTTGACATCGTTATTAACTCTATCCTGATAAAAGAAGAATTCGTGGTTTTGCGGGAGCTCGGACACCGGACTGTATTGTTCCCTGTTGGCTGTGAGTAGAATCTGCTGACCTAAAATCTGTCTTACATAGTCCCGTGTATCGTGGAATTGGAGCAACTTCGGAAAATCACCACCTGGAATAACCTGTTGCCAATCTTTGTTTTCATATTGCATCAATAGAGCAGCTGCTTTGTGTAGGTGTGCAATTTCCTGCTCAAGATGCATCTCCCAAATTGACTTGATATCCGCGTCAGGCTCATCCTGGTAAAAGGAGTAATACAGGTAACACTCCATGTATTCGTGTAACAACATGTTCTCAAGCCACGTACACTTGGGGTCAAGGAGAGATCCGTAGTGACTTACGTGCTGCTCCTCAATCATTGCAATTTCCTGGTACAGCTGACGGCCCAAGTCGTTATAATAGGTGTTTCCCAGGTTCATATAGAAGTTCATAGTCTGCTGTTCACCGGATGTTATTATCAGCGTATTTAGCTTAGTGCGTATATCAGCTGTTGTAAAATCTACCGGAAACTTTACCGACTCATAAGGAAAGCGATGTTCAGCGATGGTTGGGCGCCCGGGTGTAATGTCCACATAACTTTTAACTAGCTGCTGGGCTGGAATCTGGGTGTCCAGATCCAAGAGGTTGGAATAGCGGTACAGGTGGTCAAAATCCTCTAGGAGAGCAAAATCAAGGGCCTGCTTAACATACTGGTTCGGCTCATTTTGGGCAAGCCATGCAGTTAGGTCAACCGCTACATGCTCGTATCCTATAGTTGTTTCTAACTGGGTCTCATCAATAGGCTTGAGCCAATTAATACGCTTCTGCTGCTGTTGCTCAATACGTCTTGAAAGCGCCAGCTCTCTGCGCAGATCGTTATTTTGACAATTGCGATGAAATTGGTGCTTGAAGAGCGCGGATTCCACCTCAATACCATTCATAAGAATTACACGCACTTTTGTATAGGGGTCAACTGTCTGTTTACAGTAAGGTTTTGGATAGATGGTGGCCCAGTCCATTATGCCATCTTCCATCATAATAGGTTGCTGTTCAAATGGATTCATATACAACGCTCCTTCTAGTAGTCTATATATTTTGTGCGGATAATCTTAACTTATTCAGTAAATAATACGTCCTAAGAAGTCATAAAGGAGAGTGTATAAATGGGCTTTATTGGATGGATTTTTATTGGAGCAATTGCCGGTTGGATAGGAAGTCTAATAACAGGTAACAGTAAAAAAATGGGTGCTGGAAAGAATATTCTGGTTGGAATTGTGGGCGGTATTATTGGTGGACTTGTAATGAACCTATTAGGTGGAAAAGGTGTTACCGGCTTCAACCTATGGAGTCTGCTTGTAGCAACAATAGGTGCTGTGCTTCTACTGTTACTTGTAAATGCTTTTAAGCGTAAAACATGACTATAGCACCGATATTAATCGGTGCTATAGTCATGTTCCGTGATTCACATATAAGCCCCAATTTACTCCACCGCCTTGACCAATAGTGTGCTGTCTTTGACGCTGAACTTTACCTCAAAACCGGCATACTCAAAACCGTAGATGCGTTCGGCATCATTTTGGTATCGGGGCCTGGGATCGTTAGAGAGTACACCTATTAAGGCCTTGCGCTTTTCAGCCGGAATCAGGCACAACAACTCTTCAGGGAAATCAACTTCCAACTTAATTGCTTTTACGTCATCAGAAAATCCACCGCTTGCCTGGGGGTGACTGTCGGTATATGGGATGTAGGGCTTTATATCATAAATAGGGGTGCCATCCATCATGTCAACTCCCAGTACATGTAGAACAAGACCACTCTCTTCACTGAACTCTATTCTTTCAAGTTTTACGCTGGAGAGACCAATGGGATTGGGACGGAACGGTGAGCGGGAAGCAAAAACACCCACTCTTCTGTTGCCACCAAGGCGGGGTGGACGCACAGTGGGAGACCAGGTATCTCGGGCGGTCTCAGAGAATTTCCACAAAAGCCAAATGTGTGAAAATGCATCCAATCCACGCACCGCATCAGGATTGCCGTAATCCGGTTCAAACACAACAAAGCCCCTCAACTCATCAATAAGTCCGCTCTGCCTGGGTATACCGAACTTAGTAGGAAAGTCTGTGTGGATCCGTGCAATTATCTTCATCGAGAGAGCCTCCCATAGCAAACAAATCAAATGGATAGCTGTCTGGGGTGTCGGTAAACTCCATGAACTTTTTGCTTATTGGATTTACAAAACCAAATTTTTGTGACCAGAGAGCTATCTGTGTAAATTCCTTTTTCTTAACAAATTCACGGTTATATTTATTGTCCCCCCAAATGGGAAGACCTGCCTGGGACAGCTGTACACGTATTTGATGATGTCTGCCTGTTAGTAGTTTTATTTTTTGCAAAGTTAATGTTTCATATGCTTCAGTTTCTATGGATGAGAGAGTAATATACTCCAGTTTAGCGAGCTTGCCCTGTTTATCCTCTTTGGTTGTAACCTTTGACATATTGACCGTTCTAAGCTTTTTGAGGTAGTCCTCCAGACAGGCGTGTTCAGCTTCAGGTTTTCCACATACAACCACAAGGTACTCCTTTGTTGTTTGCCTCTGTTGGATTTGCTTGGAAAGCTCCCTATTCATAAATTCAGTCTTAGAAAAAAGGATAACCCCTCCTACGGGGCGGTCAAGACGATGCACCAAACCAATATAAGGGCTCTGCTGCTTTATTCTCAGGTGCTCTAAAGCTTCAGACATTAGGTCAGGGTCATTTGTTTTGTCGCTTTGGCAGGGGACTCCTTGAGGTTTTACCAAACACAAAAGATGCTTGTCCTCATACAATATTTTCATGGCCATTAAACTTTCATCCACTTACTTAAAAATCAAGAAATAGAGTATTACCAAAACTCCTAAAACAACCCTATAGTAACCAAAAACTTTGAAGTCATTGTTCCTGATATAGCGCATTAGGAGCTGTATGGAGAGTACAGATACCAAGTAGGCAACCAACATTCCTGTTAATAGAATTACAACTTCTAAACCCGTAAACTGAAAACCGAACTTCAACATCTTTAGGGCGCTCGCACCAAACATTATTGGAATTGACATGAAAAAAGAAAACTCCGCTGCCACATGACGGGACGATCCCAATAGGATTGCGCCAAGAATGGTTGCACCGGATCTTGATGTGCCGGGTATTAAGCTCAACACCTGAAATAGACCTATTTCAAAGGCCGTTTTGTATGAGAGGGCAGAAAAGTCCTGTATTTTTTCTTTTCTGCTCTCATTTCTCTTCTCTATTATTATGAACAGTATTCCATAAACAATCAGAGTAATTGAAACTGTTATGTAGTTATAGAGGTGCTCATCAAGCCAATCATCCAGCAGAACACCCAATACTCCTGCAGGAATAACTCCAATCAACACCTTAAACCAGATTGACATTGTCTCTTTCTTTTGAACTGGTGACTTTTTGCCCGAAAATGGGTTCAACTTATTAAAGTACAGCATCACCACAGCCATTATAGCGCCAAGCTGAATGACTACCAAGAACATCTCTTTAAAAGCATCTGACATACTCAGTTTTATGAACTCGTTAGCTAAAATCATGTGTCCAGTGCTACTGATAGGTAACCATTCGGTAATGCCCTCAATGATTCCCAATATGACTGCTTTAACAATCTCTATGAACTCCATACGGATTGTACCTCCTCAAGGTGACCACTTACTTTATAGCGTACTTAACGGAATACTCCCTATATTGTTCTATGAATTTATTGGAGGGTTCATGCTTGGCATTGTAGAGATAATTATGTAAGTTCATAGTGTCCTTAGACATCTCAATGACACAGCCGGCAATGTTGGATGCGTGGTCTGATATGCGCTCAAGTACAGTAATCAGATCCGAAAATATAAAGCCCATTTCAATGGTACAGTCGTTACTCTGTAGCCTTGCAACATGCAGCTTTTTAATGGATCCCTTAAGGTCGTCTATTACCTCTTCAAGTGGATCCACCTTGGTGGCCATAATAATGTTGTTGTCATCAAAAGATTGAATTGCCGTCTCTACGGCCTCTTCCACAGCAAGCCTCATAACGTTCAATTCACTACGTGCTGAATCTGAAAACTGCAGTTTTTTTTCAAACATCTCTCTGGCCGACTCCTTTATTTCAATGGCATAGTCAGCTATACGTTCAAATTCACCTATAAGAAATATGAGCTTTGCGGCCTCTGTATTGTCGTAGGCTGACAGGTTGTGATTGGACAGTTTTACAAGATAAGTTCCCAGAGCATCCTCATAGACATCTGTCTCCTGCTCAATTTCCTTTATTTTTGCAACTTCCTTTTCATCGTAGTAATCAACGAGTGTGAATGACCTTCTCAATGCGTCTAGAGACATTTTAGCCATCTCTACGGCTATGTCTCTGCTGTGATTGATAGCTATGGCAGGTGTGGAAAATAGACGGGGGTCCAACAGGGATATCTTGTCCTTTTTGTGGTCATCCTTGATAGTTTTGTATGCCAGTTTTTCAAGAACACCGCTAAAGGGCAGGAGTAGGGCTGTACATAGGACATTAAATATAGAGTGGGCAATTGCTATAAACAGATGGTTTGCTGTCAGCTCAAGAAATGCTAAATGGAAAATCCTTTTTGCTATTATAAAGAGCGCCAAGCATACAGCTGTTCCAATAATATTAAAGTATAGGTGTACAAGTGCAGCTCTACGGGCATTTTTGTTTGTACCTACTGATGATATAAGTGCTGTAACACAAGTACCAATGTTCTGGCCCATTATTATTGGTATGGCTGTCCCCAGGGACAACCTTCCAGTAACTGATAATGCCTGAAGAATACCTACTGAAGCGGAAGAGCTTTGAATGATACCGGTTATAAGTGCACCAATTAGAACCCCAAGAATTGGGTTGGAGAAAATCAAGAGAATCTCTTGAAACGACTGCATTTGACCCAAAGGAGCAACCGCACCAGACATAGTGTCCATACCATATATTAGTGTTGCAAAGCCAAGAAAAATTAGGCCAATATCCTTCTTTTTTTCATTTTTGATAAACATATAAAATATGATACCAATAAATGCAAGTACAGGTGTAAAGGATGATGGCTTTAGCAATTTTAAAAAGGTACTACTACCTTCTATGCC
>CAZIVK010000026.1:0-10388 GCA_964542515.1 uncultured Oscillospiraceae bacterium
AGCTAACATCAGCATTCTTCACAACAACTGTTTTCTTTATGAGGATATTGCAGTTTGCGGTACCCGGGGGTGGTTCTATGAGGAGGAGTTTGCAGATAGCAACAATGAAAAGGTGTACAAGCGTGAGCTTGGACGCCTAAGGGCATCACTAGCCGCTGGTAAAAAGGCCGGCGCAAACCGTCTGTTTGCATTCCTGCACTATCCACCGATATCCTACGAGTATAAGTGTGAAGAAATTTTAGAACTGTTCAATCAGTATAGTGTGGAGCTCTGTTGTTACGGACATCTACACGGAAACAGCCATAAGCGTGCCTTTGAGGGACCATATAACGGTGTAGAATATAAACTGGTCTCTGCGGATTATTTGAATTTTTCGCCACTAAAATTAATTTGAAAAAGTATGGAATTCCTATAAATAATCTGTTATAATTTATAGGATTGTTCTGTGGTCGGTCCATATGAGAACCGGCTACTGATATTGTCAGGAGGAAGTAAGCCAATGATTATTAAGAACAAAGAAGTAAAAGAACACAGCACCGTAGAGCTAACTGTAGAGGTCTCAAAGGAAGAATTTGAAACCGCATGCCAGAAAGTCTACAAAAAGAATGTAAATAAGATCACCATACCAGGCTTTCGCAAAGGAAAAGCATCCCGCAAAATGATTGAGAAGATGTACGGCTCCAGCTTTTTTTGGGAGGACGCCGTAAATGAATCCTATCCGGACATCTACGAAGCCGCCACAAAAGAGGCAGAAATCGTACCTGTCGGCAAAGCCGATATGGAAGTTCTTGACATATCAGAAGAGGGCTACTCCTTTAAAGCTCTTGTTCCAGTGAAGCCTGAGGTTTCTATCTCAGATTATAAGGGTATTGAAGCCGAAAAGCCTGAAGTTTCCCTTGAAGCCTCAGAAATTGACGCTGAAATAGAGCGCATGCGTAAGCGTAACGGAAGAATTGAATCTGTTGACAGAGAAATCCAAACAGGGGACACCGCAGTTATTGACTACGAAGGTTTCCTTGACGGAGTACCCTTTGAAGGTGGAAAAGACGAAAACCACAACCTTGAAATAGGTGCTGGTCAATTTATTCCCGGATTTGAAGAGCAGCTCATCGGCGCAAAAGCCGGTGATGAGCGTGATCTAAACCTCTCATTCCCAGAGCAGTACCATGCAGAAAACCTGGCCGGCAAGGACGTAGTGTTCAAAGTGACCGTCCATGAAGTTAAGCAGACTACACTTCCGGAGCTTGATGATGAATTTGCCAAGGACGTATCTGAATTTGATACCTTGGATGAGCTCCGTGCAGACATTGAAGCAAAACTTAAGGAGTCAAAAGAAAACGCCGCAAATAACGCTTTTGAAGGCTCCCTCTATGAAAAGCTTGCAGAAAAGCTTGAAGCAGATATACCCCATGCCATGATTCACACACAACTTGACTCAATGGTTGAAAACTTTGCCTATCGCATATCCTCCCAGGGCATGGAATTTGAGCAGTACCTTCAGATGACAGGCATGACACTAGAGAACCTCCAGGAGATCTACCACCCACAGGCAGAGCAGCAGGTAAAGCTCTCCCTAGCATTTGAAAAGATTGCTGAGCTTGAAAAACTGGAAGCATCTGATGAAGATGTTGACGCAGAAATCAAAAAGTTGGCAGAACAGTATAATATGCCTGAAGATCAGGTTAAGATACTCCTACCTGCTGACGGGATAAAGCGTGACATAACCCTTCAGAAGGCAGCAGACCTTGTTAAGGACACAGCAGTGGCTGTAGCACCCAAGGCACCTTCAGAAGAACCCAAAGAAGTGGAAACCGCAGACGCAGAATAGTTGTCTGTGATCCAATATATTAACATTACTACAAGGAGTGATATTCATGAGTTTAGTCCCAATGGTAGTTGAACAGACCAATAGAGGCGAGCGTTCATATGACATTTATTCACGCCTCCTAAACGACCGTATTATATTTTTGTCCGAGGAAGTAAATGATGTAACGGCTAGCCTCGTTGTCGCTCAGCTCCTCTATTTAGAGTCACAGGATCCTGATAAAGATATCCAGTTCTATATCAACAGCCCGGGCGGATCAGTTTCATCCGGATTTGCTATGTATGACACAATGCAGTACATCAAATGTGATGTATCCACAATTTGCATAGGAATGGCTGCAAGTATGGGAGCTTTTCTCCTAGCTGCAGGCACCAAAGGCAAGAGATTTGCACTTCCAAATGCGGAAATTATGATTCACCAGCCAATGGGCGGAACCAGAGGTCAGGCAAGTGACATTAAGATTCAAGCCGAGCAAATACTCAAACTTCGTGACAAACTTAACCACATACTGGCGGAGCGCACAGGCAAACCAATAGAACAGATTGCCCTTGACACTGAGCGTGATAACTTCATGTCCTCAGAACAGGCGCTGGAGTACGGTCTTATTGACAAGATACTCTACAACCGCTAATAACAAACCCACAGGAGATTATAATGGCCAAAAATGACAACAACAAATTAGTCAGATGTTCTTTTTGCGGAAAACATCAGGACCAGGTTCAGCGGCTGATAGCCGGGCCGGGTGCATATATTTGCAACGAGTGCGTTCACCTGTGCCTCAACATCCTTGACGACAACTTTGATTTAGCCGAGTTACCCGAGTCCTTAGGCGAGCTCATGAAGCCTAAAGAGATCCGCGAGTTTCTTGATGAATATGTAGTTGGTCAGGATGAAGCCAAAAAAACTCTATCTGTTGCTGTGTACAACCACTACAAGCGCATCTATTTCGGTTCGGAATCGGATGTTGAAATACAGAAGAGCAACATTATTTTATTGGGGCCTACCGGTGCCGGTAAAACATTCATGGCACAGACACTGGCAAAGCTTTTAAACGTGCCCTTTGCTATTGCTGATGCAACAACTCTGACCGAAGCCGGATACGTTGGTGAGGATGTAGAAAACATTCTTCTACGCCTTGTACAGGCTGCGGATTACGAAATTGATCTCGCTGAAAAGGGAATTATCTACATTGATGAAATTGATAAGATCACCCGTAAAAGCGAAAACGTATCTATCACTCGTGATGTAAGCGGAGAAGGCGTGCAGCAGGCACTGCTCAAGATTCTTGAGGGAACTGTTGCAAATGTACCTCCACAGGGTGGACGCAAGCATCCACATCAAGAGTTTATCCAGATCAATACATCGAATATCCTCTTCATTTGCGGTGGAGCATTTGATGGAATTGAAAAAATCATTGAAAACAGGGTAGGAAAAAAGGGAATAGGATTTGGTGCTGAAATTAAGACCAGGCAGGATTCAGAGGACGAGTACATCTTAGGCCAAATTCAACCCCACGACCTCATAAAGTATGGTATTATTCCTGAACTAGTGGGACGCCTGCCCGTAATTGCGCCAATCCGTTCACTAGGACGTGATGAGCTAATAAGAATCCTGACAGAGCCAAAAAATGCTCTTATTAAACAGTACAAAAAACTGTTTGAAATGGATGAGGTGGAGCTGGTAGTTGAGAGGGAAGCGCTAGAAGCAATTGCAGACAAGGCCTCGGAACGCAAAATTGGGGCTCGTGGTCTGCGTGCGGTCATAGAGAGTGTCATGACTGACATTATGTATGATATCCCTTCTGACGAAACCATAGAAAGGGTCACCATCACCGGAAAGTGCATTACTGAAGGCCAACAGCCAGAAGTAGTGAGGAACCCTGAAAAGGTCCGCACTAAGAAAGTTCCATCAAAAGGCTCAGCAAACAAGAAGTCCTCCCGTGACGGACGCATAGGCGCATAACAAATACAGACATTTATGAAAGCCACCTACTGATGATACGCTCCCTCTATATGAGACAGTGAAAAGGAACACTGTGTCTTATGGAGGGGGCATTTTTCAATGGTACATAAAGTAAGACTGAAAGAAAAATCAAGATAGTAAAGAAATATGTTCAGGGAGGAATATCGCTATCCAAAGCGGCACATAGAGCCGGCACGAATCGAGATAGAAATCTGTTTGCACAGAAAAATGATGACTACGTGATAAGCTGGGAAGATCCGATTGTCGAAGCTGGATTTCGTACATGGTTGCATCAAAGTTGGAGACCTTGAGCGCATATAATACCAAAGTGTCAAACTGGTTGGCAGTTAATCATATTCCTAACCTGCAAAAAGGTTAAACAATTACCGATTATTGAGAGCAGAGTTACCAGGCCTTGCTAAAGCAGCATAAATAAGCAAATCCCCAGAGTTGTCTGATGAACAGCGCTCTGGGGATTTGATTTTTTATCTAACTACGTATTGAGTGTTTAAAATTTTCTAAGAGGATAAGGATTTGAGCATAGCGTCTGTAGGGGAGATAAACACGGAAACTTCTCCATCATTACTTAGTTGCTTGTCTGCAACGAGGCTTTGCGCAACTGCAGGGGTGACATCAGTGAGGGTTACAAGCCAGATAATTTCTTTTTCTGGTTGTAGCTCTACATTAATGAAGGGGAGTTTCACTTTTTGTTGTGAGTTTGTGCCACGGCCACGGAGTATTGTAGCTCCTGTTGCACCGGCTTTGCGTGATACATCTATAACCTTTTCTGCAAAGCCCCTGTTGACAACAATAAACATACAGTCATGTAGCATGTCTACATCCTCTATTAAGTGTTTTGTAACTTTGCTAGTCTCCTCAATATCAGGGAAGGATACCTGCTTGTGTCTAAATGCGGTACCTAAGATCATGATTGATAGAACGGGTGCCATTGCAACCATGGCAATAACTCCAAAACCGTCTATTAAGACGTTGGCAGTGTCTATAACTGTAGCAGCACCCTGGGCAAAGGCCAGGACAAATGTTGCTGTCATGGGACCAGATGCAACACCACCGGCATCATATGCAATTCCCACGAATATAGGGTCAGACTTAAACGAGAGGAGTATAGCCAGAGCAAAACCAGGGAAGAGGAAGTACCACAGTTTTACTTCAGGTACAACAATGCGTACCATGGAGAGAGCAATAGCAATGCCTACACCTATGGAGAGCGTAGTGCGGATCAACTTTATAGGGATGTGTCCACTGGTGACATCCTCGATTTGCTCACCTAGGACGTGGACAGCGGGCTCTACAAGGACAACAATAAGACCGAGTACAAAAGCAACGCCTATTAAGATCCATGGGTTCATAGCACCAAGCTTCATTCCAATAATACGACCCATGTCCATGAAACCAAAGTTGACGGCAGTGAGGAAAATTGTAAGTCCGAGTAATGTGTAGGCAAGACCTTTAATGATTCTTCTAAGGACATTCTTGTTCAGTTTGAATTTACTAAAGTTATAGATGAAAAACAAGGCGCAGATAGGTAGAAGTGCTATGAGGGATTCTAAGAAGATGGAGGGCAATTCATGAATGATCGGACCAAGTATGCCGTCTGCAACGACGTATTCAACGACATCACCCTGAATGTTTTCCTGTCCTGTAATTATGGATATTAACATAACTGCAAGGATTGGTCCGGCACTCATAGCCCCAACGAGACCAAAGGAGTTCTCCTCTGAGTTTTTTCCGCCCTTAACTTTGGATAACCCCAGAGATATTGCAAGGACAAAGGGAGTTGTGAGAGCACCGGTTGTGGCGCCTGATGCGTCGAAGGCGATGGCTAGAAACTCTTGAGAAACAAAAAATGCAAGTATAAAGAGGATGCCATAGGTAATAGCCATAAAAGCACGGTATGAGAGTTTGTCACGAAGAAGTCTAAATATGGCTAAGGAGATCATAAGTCCTACACCTATAGAAACTATATACACAATAACAGATGAATTGAGGATTCCTCCTGATGCCCCCTCTACCTGTGAGCCCAATATCAAAAGATCCGGTTCAGCTACAGTGATTAAGAAACCAAGAAGAAAACTGAGTATAGCAATCTTAAAAGGTGATACTGAAGTAGCAACTTCTGTGGACATATGCTCACCAATTGGGTGCATGGACAGATCAACACCCCATAAAAAGATGGCAAGGCCTATAAGGAGTAAAATACTGCCTATGATAAAACGCACGAGGACATCGCCTTCAACGTCAACTATAGTAAAGCAGAGGATAAGAACCAGTGCAACTACGGGTAAAAGGGTTCGGCTGACCTCCTTTCCTTTTTCAAAAAGTAGGCTCATATGCTTCCTCCTTTAGCTGATTCAGTTCTACTTTCAAAGAGGCCACTGGATTGAGAAACAGGTAGAATAAATATGATACCGTTTCCGGCTATTCCCAGATTCATATCTTTGAAAATTTTCTCCCTTACGGGGGACAGGGTGTCTGACGATGTAATAATAAGTACTATATCTTTTTGGGGCTCTACAATAATTGGGAAATAGAAGTCGGTGGGAGTTCCTGCTCCCCGGCCATGAATTAATGTTCCACCTCTGGCACCTGCTGATCTGGCTACTTTTACGCAGTCCAATCCCTGACCCTTGTCAACAATTGTGACTATGCAAAAGTGCGAGATATCTTTGATGTCCTGGGGGTCGGTTGACTCCGGCTTGGAGGCCTGCCACTGCTCAAAGGGGATAGTAAATGCAATTCCTTTGTTTCTTTTGGAGAACTTAAAGATATTGCTTAAATCTGTGTGGAGTTTTTCTGAGAGTGCTTGGGTGGCGGGAATCATCAATATTTCTTTGTGAATTTCAGTAATACCCATTATATCCAATAGTTTGGATTGAATGGTACCCTCACCTAAAAAAATAGTACCTCCTGTTGCACCTAACTCCTGTGCTTTGCGTAGTATTGCATTGGCTTTACCTCTGCCAACTACTACAAAAAACAATGTTTCTATGTTCATCACTCCCTCATTTAGTTTTCAAGGTGAATTTCAATAAAGCGGGCGCTTAAAAAGAAATTGAACGCCCGTTTCTAGTTAAATAGATCCGACCGTTCAATCATTATATCATATTAGTGGAAATTATGTCAAACTGCTATTGTGGGCCCATTATGAGCTTTGCAAGTTCGGAATCGCTACTTAAAATGACTGTTTTGTCCGACCCGATTAGGGATGCCTTGAGCGCCTCAAGAGCTCTTGTAAACTCGTAGAAGGTCTTTTTTTCGGGAGTGTTAAAGGCCGCAGCGAGCATACGCATATATTCAGCTTCACCGTCTGCAATTAGCTTTGCAGCATTAGCTTTGGCGTTTGAAACGAGTATATTGACCTGTTTGTCAACATCATTTCTTATGATGGATGACTCGTAGTTTCCGTCTGCAATGAACTTTTCTGCTATCTGTGTTCTGTCAGAGATCATACGGTTGTAGACGGCTTGCTCATTATCTTCAGGGAGGTCGAGACGTTTAACTTTTATGTCTACAACTTCAATACCGTATGTTTTAGCTATGTTACCAACGCTTTCGGTAATGACTTCATAGAAGTTGTTCCTGTCCTGTGACTCATCCTGGTTAATTATTGTGTTCTGCTCAAGTTTACCCATAGCATTTTTTAGAGCATTGTATGTCAGTGCGTTGAGCCGCTCCTCAGCCACGCCTATTGAGCCCAGGGATTGGAAGAAGCTCAGTGGGTCAGTTATGTGCCAGAGGATGTAGCTGTCTACTGTCATGTTCTTTTTGTCTGAAGTGAGAACTTCGGAAGGGGGAATGTCATAGGACATTATGGCTTTTGGGAATATCCTTATGTTGTCAACAAAAGGAATTTTCATATGAAGACCGGGGCTAGATGTTGTGTTAACTATTTTTGAGAACCTAACAGTTGTGGCGTATTCATTTTCATTGACGGTATAGAAAGAGGAGAAGATACCGACTAGGATAAGAATGGCTACAACAGCTATTAAAGTATATTTTACGTTTTTCATATGTTGCCGTCCTTTCTTAGCGGGTAACAGCATTAAAGCTGTCTATGGGTAGGAGTTTTTCAACGCCGCCTTCTGATGTGTCTATGAGGAGCTTGACTCCGGGTAGGATATCCTCAATTACTTCGTAGTACATACGGGATCTGGTGATTTCAGGGTTAAGGTTATACTCCTTGTACATGGCTTCAAAACGAGCAACCTGTTCAACGGCTTCGTTGATCCTGCTCTGTCTGAGATACTCTGCGTTTTGAATTAGCTTATCAGCCTCAGACTGGGATTTGGGGATTTCAGCGTTCTGGTAAGCTTTTGCGCCGTTTATGGCGGTTTCAGCGCCCTGTTTGGCTGTTTCTACAGCCTTAAAGGCCTCAATAACCTCAGCTGTGGGGGGTTCACTGTCCTGGATTTTAACGTCTATCAGCATAAGGCCAATGTCGTATTCACTAAGGATTCTTGTTATGGATTCCTTTGCGCGCATTTCAATTTCAAGTTTACCGTCTGTAAGTACGCTGTCAACAACGGTGGAGCCTATAACATTCCTGACCTGACTCTGTACAAGGTTTTTGAGGATTAGCTCAGGGTTATAGGAGCTGAAAAGAAACTTCTGGGGGTCAGATACCTTGTACTCAACAAAAAAATCAACGTTTACAATGTTGTAGTCTCCGGTAATCATTTTGCTCTCATTTTCTATGACTGTAAGGCCCACCCCGTCATTTGGGTTACTGCGGTAACCGAGTTCTATTTTTTGATAAACATTTGCATCAACTTTGTGCACCTTCTGTATACCAAAAGGTATTTTGAAATGGATACCGGCGTCATTGAGGTCTGTGACCTTACCAAATGTAGTAATGACGGCCTGTTGTTTGTCATCCACCGTATACCAGGATGTTGAGAATATTGCTGCTCCCAGCAAAATTATGACAACTAATATAATAACAGTCCCGATCTTTTTAGGGTTAGGGGTTGGTCTTGGTCTTGGGTTAAAATCTTCATTCATGTGCTCTTTTCCTTTCATTGTGTGATTACTTTATTATATACATAGAAGCCGTTGTAGTCAAATTAACAAATAAAAAAGTGGCTGAAATTTCTGTGTTTCAGCCACTCCAATTTTATTACATGTTTGAGACAAGCCTCTGGGTGTCAATTGCTATAGCGAGCTCCTCGTTGGTTGGAATAATCAGGGTGCGTACCGTGGCGCCATCTGCTGTTATTTCAGGCGCATTAGCGCTATTTTTTTCAAGGTCTATTTTTATACCCATGAAATCAAGCTCACTTACCGCATCAGCGCGTACCTCAGGGTTATTTTCGCCAATACCGGCTGTAAATATAACAGCATCAAGTCCGCCGAGTGCTGCGGCATATGAACCGATGAATTTTTTTACAGAGTAATTGAAAACGTCAAGTGCTGCTTCAGCTCTGTGGTTTCCGTTCTTTTTTGCCTTGTCCAAGTCACGGAAGTCAGAGGAGACGCCGGATATGCCGAGGACACCGGATTTTTTATTTAGAATAGAGGTCATCTCACCAATATCTATTCCCTCGTTATTCATGATAACTTCAAGGATGGCGGGGTCAATGCTTCCGCACCTTGTTCCCATTGGCAGACCTTCAAGGGGTGTCAGACCCATTGTGGTGTCAATGCATTTGCCGCCTTTGACAGCACTGATGGAGGAACCGTTACCCAGATGGCAGACAATGAGCTTGAGCTCATCTGCAGGCTTTTGAAGGATTTCCGCTGCCTGTTGTGATACATAGCGGTGGGATGTACCGTGGAAACCATAGCGGCGTATGTCATACTTTTCATAGTACTCATATGGTAGTGCATATAAAAATGCTTTTTCAGGCATAGTCTGATGAAAGGCTGTATCAAACACTGCTACTTGGGGTATGCCATCCATAGCTTCTGCACAGGCAAGGATACCGGTGAGGTTTGCGGGGTTGTGCAGTGGACCTAGTGGGATACATTTTTTAATGGCGGCAATTACCGAGTCTCCAACTATTACGGATTCAGTAAATTCTGAACCACCATGTAGTACGCGGTGCCCGATGGCATCAATTTCTTCAAGGCTAGAGACTACTGCGGTGTCACCTTTGGTGAGGAGGCGGATTACATTCCTTGTTGCATCACCATGATTTTTCATGGTGGACTCCTCAATGTACGTGTCCTGTCCGGGAACCTGATGTTTTATGCGGCCGTCTATACCGATACGCTCACATAAACCCTTTGCCAACACGTTGTGGCTATTTGTGTCAAACAGCTGATACTTAAGCGATGAGCTGCCCGCATTAATAACCAGAATAATCAAAATTATCATCCTTTCAACATTAAAACAGGGAGAGTTGTTGCTTTCCCTGTGCTTTACTATTATAATATATTTTATCCTTGGATATTCTACAACAATGATTGACAATAAGCAACCTTTTTCTTGAATATATATTTTGATGCACGGGGTAACAGAAAGGGAGAATCATAAAATGAAAACTGTCGGAATAGTGGCTGAGTACAACCCTTTTCACACCGGGCACCTCTACCATATTGAAAACTCCAGAAGACTTGTAGGTCCAAATCCGGATGGATC
>CAZIVK010000027.1:0-10384 GCA_964542515.1 uncultured Oscillospiraceae bacterium
TATGTTTGCTTGCACGAAACATATTCGGTGTAGTATTATTAACTTAGCGTCTAGCCCCCTGTGTTAGAATAGTTGTCAGTAGGGTCTCAATGTAGTATAGTAACTATAAAGAGATGTCAGGAGGCAACAATAATGAGATATAGCCAGGAAGTTAAAGACGAGATGTTACAGCGGATATTCTCGCCAAATAAAGAGTCTATCAGAAGCATATCCAGTGAAGTTGGTATAACAGAACTTACCCTTCGCAGATGGCGTGATGAAGCAATTAAAGCAGGAAAAGGTCAACCGGGTCAAGACATTAAACCAGAAAAATGGAGTTCTTCGGACAAATTCCAGATTGTCATAGCAACAGCAGGTATGAATGAAACAGAGCGTGCGGCATATTGCCGAGAGCGGGGTCTATTTGTAGAGCAAGTAGAACTGTGGAGAGAGATCTGCGAGCGGGCAAATAGTGGGGGGAGTGCTCGCGAAGCCAAAGAGTTGGGCAAGGAATTAAAAGAGCACCAAAAGCGAGTAAAAGAACTAGAGAAGGAGCTAGGCCGTAAGGAAAAGGCTCTAGCGGAAACTGCGGCGATCTTGGTGCTAAGAAAAAAAGTACAAGCGATTTGGGGGGGCCAAGAGGGCGAATGATTAGCGCCTCAGATCGCGCCAAAGCAATAGAGCTAATTGATGAAGCGGTGTGCGCTGGAGCGTGCTTAAGCTTAGCGTGTAGGGAAATAGGAATAAATGAACGTACCTATTACCGTTGGATAAAGCCACTAAAAGTAAATGGAACCACAGAGGATCTTAGACCCAGTGCTAAGAGGCCGGAGCCTGCCAACAAGCTATCTCCAGAAGAGCGCTCTAATATCATAAACACTGTAAATAAGACCATTTACTCCAGTATGCCGCCAAGCCAGATAGTTCCAGCACTAGCGGACCAGGGCGTCTACATCGCCTCAGAATCAACTTTCTATAGAGTTCTTCGCGAAAATAACATGCAGCACCACCGTGGACACGCAGCCGAAAGAAAAAGTAGACCTATTTCCACTCATTATGCAACAGAACCTAACCAAGTATGGATGTGGGATATAACTTACTTAAAAGGGCCAATTAAAGGGGAGTTTTTCTACTTATACTTAATCTCTGATCTATTTGACCGTAGTATTGTCGGTTGGGAAATATGGAACGAGCAAAAAGCTGAACATGCCAGTGACCTAATAAAGCGAACAATAATTGCTCAGAAAATAGTCCCTCCTATGAAGAGTCCATTGGTTCTTCATTCAGACAATGGGAGTCCAATGAAAGCAGCAACAATGCTTGAAACATTACACAAGCTAGGGGTTACACCCTCAAATAGCAGGCCGCGCGTAAGCAATGATAACCCGTATGCAGAGAGTCTATTTAAGACAGTTAAATACCACTGCTCATACCCAACTGGAGGCTTTGCCACAATAGAGGACGCACGTACTTGGTTTAGCCAATTTGCAAACTGGTATAACACCGAGCATCACCATAGTGGGATTAAATTTCTTACTCCAGCACAGCGTAGGAGCCCTTTCTGGAAAGAACACCTAGCTAAGCGTAGAAGGGTCTATGAGAAGGCCAAAGAGCGACATCCAGAGCGCTGGAACGGCAGGGATACCCGCGATTGGGCGGTGCCGGATAAAGTATGGCTTAACCCAGAAAAGGACTCAAATGAAGAGTCCAACAAGAATGAATTAAAGTGCTTAGCTTAGCACAGATTTACAGCAAATTATTTTGAGAATTTACTGACATCTATGTTGACAAACATCGCTAGAGGGGGAATATAAATGACTAGATTACGAAAGTTAACACAACACAGGCGAAGTGCTACTAAGCAGATATTACGTAGGATTACTGTTCCGGTGCTCGCTGCCATGTATGTTTTTATAATTCTAGTTGGTGTTATGCTAAACACACTGAGTTCGGAAAGGCGGCTGGAAAAAATATATTCGCAAGTTGCTGTAGAACTAGGATATACCAAAGCCGCTGCGGATGTTTATTTTGAGGGTTTGGTAAGGACGGCACAATCTTTACGGATAGACGGGAATGTGACGTCATTTTTTAACTATCCAGATATAGAGATACAGCAACTGGGGGCTACGCTTGAAACGGTTTCAAATACACTCGGTGCAATGACTTCGCTCCATAGCATATACCTTCTTACAAGTGAAAGTGATAGCCTGTTTTACTTTACGCGCTACTCTTATTACAAACAGAACAAAAGTTCATTTCCCGACAGTGATATATTTGATTTTATTAAAAGCAGTGAAATGACGCCAGGGGGAATTATATTCCGGGAAATAACTGAACCTAGCGGTATTCAGCGAGATGTTTTTACAACAATTGGATATGATGGATTTGTGGGGGATAACGGGCCGATAGTAGCGGTAGTTATAAATATGAAAGCAGCACTTATAAATTCACTTATCAGTATAAGTAGCGGAGAACAGACTACTATGGCACTCACTGATGCCTCTGGTAATGTTATAGTATCGTCGGGAACACTTGAGGATGCACAGCAGGCTCGAATAGAAAAAAACGGATCCAGCGTTGCAGGTTTTGACGTATGTGAAAGCGGGGGAATGACTTACTATACTGTATCAGAGGAGCTCGAGCGTAGCGGTATGACTCTAGTGAGATTAGTGAGTGAAAATGAGATTGAAGAATCGCTCAGGACATACATACTTATGGCTGTGTTGCTAACATTGCTTGCATTGATGGTTGTAACGCTTGGGTGGTATGTACTTCGGCACTGGATAGGTAAACCAATAACTGAGCTGGCGCAAAGAGCTGCAAGCATGGAAAAGCGGCTTTATGCGAGTGAGCAGACGGTACATATGCAAGCACTTCGTAGTCTAATGCAACATGGCCCCATATATTCAGAAGAGCGCAGAATCATGCTTCTGAAAGAAACTAAACTCCCGTTTGAACCTAATGAACTCATCTTTTTCATGGAGATCCTTCTTTGCGAGCATCTTGCGCAACTCTCCAGAAATGGTGAGCGTGCGTACGAAGCGTTAATATACGGCATCGGAAACATAGTTCAGGAAACAGTGTCAGCTGATGTGAAGTGCACGGTAATAAACAGAGTAGCAAACGGTTCGTTCTGTATAATTGGAGCGCCAAATCGCGATGCATGGGACAGGCTACCGGATATAGTAGCAAATGCTGTGGATGCAATAAACGCTGCGCTTGTGCATTCGCTCGGAGTACAAGTGGTAACGCTATACAGTCTGCGCAGTATTGAAGCCAATAGAATAGGGGAGCTTTCGAAAAGAGTAACACATGTTACGGAAAGTAGAACTTTTTTTGCACCTGGAGCTGCGATAGACGTGGATGAGTTTCTTGCTGCAGATAACATGGAAGTAATAAAGAATGTTCTGAAAAGAACAGGCGAATATATGACAGCTATGCTTGCCGAAAGTTTTGAACGTGCAGAGGATCTTCTTGATTCAGTCCTTAGTGTGTCCAATATGCAAGAGATGCGTTTCACATGGTTTGTTATGACAATGACTGTGATGCCGCAGCTTTGCAACACCTATCCGCCGGATGTATGCGTTAAATCAAAGGAATTTTTGGCTGGTTCTGAATATGTTCTTATGGCCAGGAGGGAAGAAATCACAAGCTGGATATGTGAATGGCACAGTATAATTACATCTGAGATAGACTCGTATCACGCTGGTCGTCGGGGTGGATTGTCACAACGTGCAGATGAGTTAATACAGGAGAACTTTAGCAGCCCAGGATTGAATGTAGCTGGACTGGCTGAGCAGCTTGGAGTTACACCCAATTATCTAAGTGCAGTATACCGGAGGGAAACGTCAATAAAATTGACTGACACTATACAAAACACGCGCATTTCTTCAGCACAAAGTATGCTTGAGACGACAGATATGCTAGTAAGTGAAATAGCTGTAGCATGTGGATTTGCATATAATATTGGATACTTCCAGCAGCTTTTCAAGAAGAAAACGGGGATCACCCCGTCTCAATATCGCGATAGCCACCAACGTGGAGAAGATAAGGAACAATAAAGTCTGGTAGTAGTTTTTTATATTTCATCGTAGAAATATAAGATTGTATCTGTGCATAGATAATACTATGATAAAAATGCACAGGAGGCTGACCGACACTAGAAGAGGCATACTGTGTAAATACTTCTTACTAGGGGGATTAAAATGAAAAAGCAGAGTGTACTGTCTTTATTACTGTGTGGAATCATGCTTATTGGTTTACTAGCAGGCTGTGCCGGAGAAAATGTCAATCCTACTGAAAGCCCAGCCGCTGTAACACCTACACCTGTGGCGTCAGAGACACCAACTGATACCCCATCTGAGGAACCAGATACTACATTTACCTATCCACTTGACGCGGCCGAGCTTACATACTGGTACCCGCTATTCCCGGAAATATTAGCACGCTTCAGTGACTGGAATGAGAAAAACTATAGCTGGATTGAGGGTGAAAAGTATACTGGCGTTCATATTAACTGGATAACACCGAACTCTCAACAAATAAACGAGCTTTTCAACATTATGATAGTCAGCGGCGATTTGCCAGATATGATATTACATGCTAATACATATGCGGGCGGTGGCGAGGCTGCAGTAAATGACGGTGTTTACGTACGTCTTAATGAGTATATGCAAGATAACACCCCTGCCTATAATGCATGGCTCGACTCTGACGAGAGCTATTATAAGGATAGTCGCACTGACTCTGGTCTCATTTATGCTATGTCTGGACTTATAGAGACTACCCGTAAAGCTGGAGGTGGACTTGTTTGGCGTCAGGATCTGGCTGGAAAAGTCGGTTGGACAGAGGCACCTGAGACAATAACCGAATTCAGCAATTTTCTCTATGATTACAAAAAGGCTACAGGTGAGACTGGCTTTTTTAGCCCGCCACAGTATGGCTTCATAACTGACGGAACATACGGTATGTTGCCGACATCCTTTGGGGCAGCTACCAGAATGGTAAATGTTGACGGTACAGTTCAGTACGGTCCAATAATGCCTGGCTTTAAGGACTATGTGGTCCAGATGAAACAGTGGTATGACGACGGAATAATTGATCCTGACTTTATGAGTAAACCTTACTTTATGACTTGGTCTGATGTTGCAACTGGAAAATATGTGGTTGCACATGGTGTTCCAGGACTAGTGGGAAATAAATGGGGAAGTAACTATACCGACGTTCCCGATATGTATATTGCGGCTATCGGTCCTTTTGATGGAGAGGGTGGCATTAAAGCCTCATGTGGTACATACATGACGACTTATGTAGGTGGACCAACAGCCATATCTACTGATTCTACAAAAGTAGAGACTGCTCTCCGCTGGCTTGACTTCTGGTATACAGAAGAAGGAGCTATGTTAAAGTGCTACGGAGTTGAGGGAATAACTTTTGATTATATCGATGGTAAACCTGTTTGGAGCGACCTTATTGCTAAGAATGAAGAGGTAGTTGTTGCTCAGTGTACTGGTGGTGTGTTCATCAATACATTTACCGGACCGGGGTATCAGTACTGTATCTATGATAATGAGGATGTTGAGATTGCAGCAAATGTTTGGGCTGATTTTGACCCATCGTGGAACATGCCTCCAATAGGTATGACAGCTGATGAGAACACTACGTATACCAATATAATGGTTGATATTGAAACTTTCTGTGCGGAGACAATTGCCAACTACATCGCGGGAGACCGGTCACTTGACGATTATGAAAGTTATTTCATAGCCCAAATTAAATCTATGGGTATTGATGAGGCTGTTGCAATCCAGCAGGCAGCTCTTGAACGCTATATGAAACGGTGATATGATGATTATTTCATTATGTAGAAAGAAGCTTGGAGGATAAATTATGCGTTTTAATAAAGGGGTTTTCGATGCTCATGTGCATACCCATGGCGGCTGCGGAGTGGATAATTATCTCCGTAATGGTCTGGATAATCTAACAGCCTCAGGCCTTGACGGAATGAATCTACTATGCGTTCGGCTTGGCAAGTCTGTGTGTATGACAGATACCGAAGCGCTACTGCTGAAAGCAGTGTATCCGGGTAAATTTACTGTATATAGCGACGGATGTTATGATATTCCAGAGTTTGGAGTAACAGGAGAAGATTTCAGAGAACAAATACAAGATTTTATCGATGCCGGAGCCGACGGTCTTAAAATGGGAGACGGTGAGCTTGGCCCAGGAGTTCCGCTTGATGACCCTCGCGTAGACCCGATGTTTGACCTGATAGAGGAAACGGGATTCCCAGTGATTTATCATGTTGGTAGTGCGGTTTATTTGCCGCCACGGCGCAGGTTCCAGAAAAACAAGGAAGGAATCCTTAAGCATTTTCTTGGATATGACCCCCGCCGTGACGAGGATTTGCCAGAAAACGCTGGTGTAAACATAACTTCAGAGCGCCTTGAAGAACAACGGACACAGATAGAAAGTCTACTTAAGCGTCACCCAAAGGCACGTATTACTTTCCCACATATGTACTTCATGGCAAATGATCTTGATCGCCTTGCCAAATTTCTCAATAGACATCCATATGTCAATGTAGATTTGACTCCCTGCTCGGAAATTTACTACCACCTGTCACAGAACCCTAAGCGGTCTCGTGACTTCATTGTGGAATATCAGGATAGGTTAGTATTTGGAACAGATAACACGCTAGAGATATCACCAATAGAGGGTTTATCCAACATACGCCGCTTTCTTGAAAGTGATGAGAAATTTTATGTGCCACAGTATGGTTTTGACGTTTCAGGAATTGCGCCTCTACCACCAGAGGTGTTGCAAAAAATATACAAAGATAACTTTATGCGTATCTGTGATCCGAAACCGTTTATACCCAAAAAAGCAGCAGAATATTGCGACAAACTCTACGATATCGTCAGGGATTTTGAGGAGTTATCAGCAGCCAACAAAGAAGAAATACTTGAGAGTGCACGCAGATTGCGCGCCCTCTAATATCTGCAAAAGGTGAAGCATTATTTTGCCGCCCCGGGCTGCGGCCAGGGGTGGCAAAAGTTATGGAGGGATAATGATGCAGTATAGAAAATTTGATCAAAGCGATACCGAGATAATTGGATACATAAATACGGGCTATCGTACTCGAGCCAGCGCGCCGCTCTTTAATACACCTATATCAATTCGAGAAAACCTTAACATGTTGTTTTCAGGCAAACGACCAATGTGGATACCGAGTGGAGCAGAATTTAAAATGTTCATGCCTCGTGTTAATCCCGATGTACGTGCCCGAGCGAGTGCTACCGAAGCGTATTCAATACCTGAGAGCGAATTCGGGGGAGCCGACTTCTTTGGAGTCGAATGGGAATATAGTCCAGAAGCAGGCGGATCTATGGTTCGTCCAGGTAAACCTAAAGTCCCTGATATTTGCAAATGGGAAAAATATATAACGTTTCCAAATGTTCATTCAATTGACTGGGCAAAAAATGCAGAGGAAAACCGAGAATATCTTGATACTCCACAAGCCATTAGCGCGTGCTTTTTGAATGGAGGCTTTTTTGAACGACTCATTTCTTTTTTAGGGTTTGAGGATGCGGCAGCAGCGCTCGTTGATGAGGATCAACAAGATGCTGTACACCGTCTTTTTGATAGACTTGCAGACTTCTATATAGAACTCATCAACGTGTATAAGGCTAACTATAATATGGATCTCGTGCATATGCATGACGATTGGGGCAGCCAGCGCGCACCGTTTTTCTCGGAAAAAACTGCGCGCACAATGATAATGCCGTATCTGCACCGGGTGACTGACCATGTGCACAACGGTGGAATGTGGTTTGAGATGCATAGTTGCGGAAAAAACGAGATACTGGTGCCGGTATATATAGACGCAGGAGTTGACACCTGGAATGGCCAGCCCATAAATGATAAAGAAGAGCTTGTAAGCCGTTACGGTAAAAAGTTTGTGTTCAGTGTACCATATCCAGAGATTAATGAAGATGCATCGGTTGTTGAGATTTGGAAAGTGGCGCGCGAGTTCATGGAAATCTATGCTTCAAACGGTGGTCGAGTGATTGTCAGTGGCAAAGGACAAGTGAGCGACGAGCTATGCAAAGCGATATATATTTTAAGTCGAAAAGCATACGACGAGGAAAATGAATAGTGGGAGCAAAGCTTTGGAATAAATCGTTCGTGCTGCTGATACTACTCGGTGTAGTGACAGGAATGTGTTCACAAATGGTTACACCAGTAGTATCAAAATACGCTGTTAGTATCGGTGCATCGCTTACAATTGCGGCTACCATTTCATCACTTATGAGCATAGCCTCGCTTGCATGTCGTCCTATATCGGGCATCATAACCGACCGTATTAACAGACGCACGCTTATGATAATATCATGCGCTTTTACTGCTCTGAGCGTAGGCGGTTACGCGGTTATCAATAGTATTCCAGCACTTGTTGCTATGCGTATAGTACACGGCATTGCGTTTTCATTTATGAGCGTAGCAAATATGGCGTTTGCCACACATTTCATACCTAGTGACAGACTTGGTGAGGGTCTTGGGTATTATGCTTTAAGTGGAATTTTCTCGCAGGCAGCGGGACCAAGCGTTGGATTATGGCTAATACAGAATTCTGGGTACAACTCCTGTTTTCTTGTTTCAGCGGCGTTGAGCCTTGTTGCTGTGTTTGTAATATATACTATTCCAAATGAAGCGCCAACAAAGATACAGACGGTAGCAAAACGCAAAATACATTTTAGTGACCTTGTTGCTCCAGAGCTTCTTGTATATGCCCTGCTGATAAGTCTTTTCAGCATGGGAAATGGACTGCTGAACACGTACCTCGCAATGATGGGAGAAGAGCGTGGGATAAAGAATATTGCGTTGTTCTTTACCGCATACTCCGCAATGCTTGTTCTGATACGTCCGCTCTCCGGCAGATTACTAGACAAAAAAGGTATTGTAGCCATACTGTATCCAGCATTTATCATTCACGCTGTTGGAATGGTCCTAGTTGGATTTGCACGTAACGTATGGATGATAGTAGCCGCGGGAATTTTAAAAGCTATTGGTCAGGGCTCAGGAACCCCTTCAATACAAGCTTATTGTGTAGGAAATCTCGGACGCGAACGAGCCGGAGTAGCATCTTCCACATGCTTTATAGGGCAGGACATTGGGAATGCTATTTCCCCAATACTTGGAAGCTTTGTGGTTAGTAGTTTTGGGTATACAGCTCTTTTTTGTGGTTACGCGGCAATCGTTGCTGTGGGTGGATGTGGAATTTTTGCGCTTGTACGTCTCCTGCAACAGAGAGAAAAGAAGGAATTGCACCATATATGACCGGCTACCACCTACCAGCTATCCAGCGATACAATCAAAAAGAGAGCAGTAGCACACAAAACGCTACTGCTCTCAAAAAATATGATAAAAAAAAGTATCTACGGAAGTTGTTTCCCAACAGACTTATAAATCATATACCACTCTTCACGTGTGAGTGTGACATCTGCAGCTTCTGCTATTGAAGTCAAACGATTAAGATTAGTTGTACCAACAATAGGCTGTATGTTAGCTGGATGACGTAATATCCAAGCAATGGCAATTGCACTATCAGTCACACCATATTTGTCAGCCAACTCATTAATAACACGGTTCAGATCCGGATAGTTCTCATTCCCAAGAAATACACCTTGGAAGAAACCATACTGGAACGGAGACCAAGCCTGAATGGTTATATCCTTAAGCCTGCAGTACTCTAGAATGCTACCTTCACGGCTAGGAGCAAAGCTGGACTCTGTATTTACAAAAATCCCTGAGTCCATCATAGTGCTGTTTGTAACACTCAGTTGCAGCTGATTCACAAGAAGCTTATGCCCCACATACTTGCTCAGCAGCTCCATCTGCATTGGATTCTGGTTACTCACTCCAAAGTACTTAACCTTCCCAGCGTTATGCAGCTCATCAAAAGCTTCAGCCACCTCTTCAGGCTCCATCAAAGTATCCGGTCTGTGCAAAAGTAAAATATCAATATACTCAGTGTTCAGACGCTTCAAAATACCATCAACAGAGTTCAGTATGTGCTCCTTAGAAAAGTCATAATACCCTCTACGAATACCACACTTACTCTGTAAAATCATCTTTTCACGTACGGCAGTACTCATCCCAACAGCCTTAGCAAATAGCTCCTCAGACTTACCCCCGCCATATATATCCGCATGATCAAAGAAGTTCACACCAAGCTCCATAGCCCCATAAATGAGCTCCGATGCCTCTTTAACCTCCATTCCACTAATTCTCATACACCCCAGCCCTATAGCTGGGACGAGCAACCCGCTCTTACCTAAATCAATCTTTCTCATAAACTACCTCGTTCTTTCTTAGTCTTCAAAGATGTGTTCTATATTATAGC
>CAZIVK010000028.1:0-10365 GCA_964542515.1 uncultured Oscillospiraceae bacterium
CCTCCTTGTCCGCGTCAAGGATTGCCACCAGGGACACCTCAGGTATATCAAGTCCTTCACGGAGGAGGTTAATACCTACAAGTACATCAAACTCCCCCATACGTAAGTCTCTAATTATTTCCATGCGCTGCATGGTGTCAATGTCATGGTGCATGTAACGCACACGTATTCCTACTGTCTTGAGGTAACCAGTCAGATCCTCAGCCATCTTTTTTGTAAGAGTTGTTACAAGTACGCGCTCCTTTTTAGGCGTGCGGGTATTTATTTCATCAATCAGGTCATCAATTTGACCTTCAACCTGCCTGACCTCCACCACAGGATCTATAAGCCCAGTAGGTCTTATGACCTGCTCCACCACCTGACCGGAATGTGAGCGCTCATATTCCGAGGGCGTAGCACTGACATAAATAACCTGGTTTCTCTTTTCAGTAAACTCGTCAAAATTAAGTGGACGGTTATCCAAGGCAGAGGGTAGCCTGAATCCGTAGTCAACAAGTGAGGTTTTCCTTGCCCGGTCACCGTTAAACATACCCCTGACCTGTGGTAGCGTCACATGGGATTCATCCACAAAGAGGAGAAAATCCTTGGGGAAGTAGTCCAATAAGGTGAAGGGCGTGCTGCCAGGCTTACGCCCGGTAAGAATGCGTGAGTAGTTTTCAACGCCGGTACAGTATCCAAGTTCCCGGAGCATTTCAACGTCATACTGTGTGCGCTGCTTTATGCGCTGTGCCTCAAGGAGCTTATCCTCAGATTCAAAAAACTTTACACGCTCAGTCAGCTCCTGTTCAATTTCACGCACGGCGGAGTCAATTTTGTCACCGGTTGTGACGTAGTGGGATGCAGGATAAATAACTGCGTGTGATAGCTTGCGCTTCACCTCACCGGTAACAACATGTATTTCACTGATGCGCTCTATTTCATCTCCAAAAAACTCCAACCTAATGGCATATTCATTTGTGTTTGCGGGAATTATTTCAACAGTATCACCCCGCACCCTAAAGGTATTACGCTCAAATGCAATATCATTTCTTTGGTAGCGAATGTCCACAAGCCTACGCAGAATAGTGTCCCGTTCAACTCTCATGCCCTCGCGAAATGAAACTACAAGCTTTTTATACTCTTCTGGGTCACCAAGGGTGTATATACACGACACGGAGGACACTATAATAACATCCCTACGTTCAAAAAGTGCAGAGGTGGCGGAGTGACGTAGACGTTCAATTTCCTGGTTGATTGACATATCCTTTTCAATATAGGTGTCTGTATGTGCAATATAGGCCTCAGGTTGAAAGTAGTCATAGTAACTAACAAAATATTCTACTGCATTATCAGGAAAAAACTCCTTAAACTCAGAGCAGAGCTGGGCTGCAAGCGTCTTGTTATGGGCAAGAATAAGTGTTGGCCGCTGAACCTTTTCAATGACTTTGGCCATGGTGAAAGTTTTCCCGGACCCTGTAACCCCAAGCAGTGTTTGCTCCTCCAGATCAAGCTCTACACCACTTGCAAGTTTTTCTATGGCCTCCGGCTGATCACCCGCCGGAGAGAACTCACTCACAACTTTAAACTTTGGCAATGCATACACCTCCTATATAAGCCATACAATTATACATGAACATCTGTTCTATTTCAAGTGTGATATGGAATTATTCTAGACATCACTATGTACAAAGTTGCCAAATAGTTGTATAATTGATGATATACCTAAGCTGGAAGGAGTTTGAAATGGATAGTAACAAAAATAACAAATTGCGCAAATCCGTCAACTCACCTATCCCATATTATTTAGTAGCCTTTTTTTGGGTTATATGCGCACTCTTTTTTCCTATGTATAAAATTATACACTTCCTAATAATTGGGGCACTGTCAGTTGCAGTATATATCCTCGGCACAAAGAAGTTTAAACCAACCATAATATACGTGGATAAACCCGTTGACCCGGTCATGTCTGGTGACTCTACCGTTGACTCCCTCCTTAAAACAGGCCGTGAGTCTGTAGCAAAGCTTCGTCAGCTAAATGACTTAATCCCCGGTGCTGACCCATCTATCAAGTTAGACCGCCTTGAAGCAATCAGTTCATCAATTTTTGATGTCGTGGCGGGGAACCCCTCTAAAGCGTCAAAAATCAGAAGGTTTGTAAACTACTACCTCCCTGCTACCATCAAAATGATGGAGACATACAAAACCATAAGCGCCCATGACGTTAAAGGCCCAAATATAACCTCAACTCTCGCCAACATTGAGTCTGCATTGGACTCCCTTGTTGCAGCATTTGAAAAGCAATTGGACACCCTTTATAGTGATACTGCCCTTGACATCTCTACGGACATAGACGTCCTGGAGAGCATATTTGCACAGGAGGGGCTTAAGGAATCAGATTTTATTTAATGAAAGGAACCCTATCATGTCAGAAGAAAAAATTACACTCTCACTTGAACCAGACGTAGTCTTTCCTATGCTAGATTTAGGAAGTGCCCAGGACGTGGAGACCATTGAAACTGACCCTGAAAAGGTTGCAGAAATAGCAAAAGTTGCAGAAAACTCACTCTCGCCTGAGGAATTAACCGCGGTTGAGGAGTTTTCCAAAAAAATTGACATTGCAGACAGAAACGCCATCCTTCAATATGGCGCAGGCTCCCAGAAAAAAATAGCCGAGTTCTCAGAATCCGCCCTCTCAAACGTCAAGACCAAGGACATTGGTGAGGTTGGTGACATGATAACTGGCCTTATTTCAGAGCTCAAAAGCTTTGATACTGAGGATGAAAAACGCGGGTTTTTAGGTCTTTTCAAGAAGGCATCAAACAAAATCTCTACACTTAAAACAAAATATGATAAAGCTGAAGTTAGCGTAGACAGAATCATTGGTTCTCTTGAAAACCATCAGGTACAGCTACTCAAGGATATATCGCTCCTTGATAAGATGTACAACTTGAACCTCACTTACTTTAAAGAACTCTCTATGTACATCCTTGCCGGTAAAAAGAAAATTGAGCAAGTGCGCACAGTTGACCTTCCTGCACTCACCGCAAAGGCCCATGCAACAAACCTCCCTGAGGACGCCCAAGCTGCACGGGACCTTGACAGCCATCTAAACGGTTTTGAAAAGAAAATTTATGACCTTGAACTCACACGTATGATTTCCATCCAGATGGCCCCTCAAATCCGGCTTGTACAGAACAATGACACCATAATGGTTGAAAAGATTCAAACCACCATAGTTAACACCATCCCTCTTTGGAAGAGTCAGATGGTTATTGCCCTGGGGCTTGCCCACTCACAGCAGGCTATTCAAGCCCAGCGTGAAGTAACCAACATGACAAATGAACTTCTACGTAAGAACGCCGACTCCCTCAAGCTCGGTACAGTTGAGGCCGCTAAGGAGTCTGAACGCGGTATAGCTGACATAGAGACACTAAAATACACCAATGAGTCCCTCATCTCCACACTTGACGAGGTAATGCGCATCCAGGATGAAGGCCGCGTAAAACGTCAAGAAGCCGAAAGTGAGCTTGTCCGCATTGAGGGTGAACTTAAGCACAAACTCCTAGAAATCAGAGACGCAAAGTCACCATCATAAAAATTACAGAAGGAGTGTATGAAACATGAAAAACCCAACAAATGCCGCCATCATAATGTTTGTTGTCATTTTTATATCAGCACTCTTGGGGGGAGGCCGTTCACTGGCCTCCGAATCCCGTAAAGTTGAAAAAGTCTTTACTAACGGCGCTGAAAATGACGGTCTCGGTATAGCAAGTGACTTGGGCTTACGTATAGACGCCTCTTACAACCTTGTTACTGTTGCTCTAAAATACCTCCCTGATGACACTCAGACCGTTAGAAATGTTCTTGCTGCCCGTGACCAGCTTATAAAGGCCAAAGGGTACAGCAACAAATTTGAAGCAAACCAACAGCTCACGGAAGCCACTACAGACCTCAATGAGCTGCTCATATCTTTGGATCTCAACTCATCGGATATCTCCTACCGCAAAGGAATTATGTCCGAACTCACATCAAGCAACAGTCGGATGAGCCATGATCCTTATAACACTAAAGCAGAGGCTTTTAACAGTATTTTAGACAGCTTTCCTGCCAACATTATAAGTAGACTTACCAGGACAAAGCATTTACCGCTGTTTCGTTAGCCCACAACCTAGAGAGGAGATCTATTGAACAAGAAGATTGCTTTTGCCATATGTGTTTTCGTTCTACTAAGTGTGCTTACATTTGGTGCATACGCATCAAGCGTTCCCGCACCTACTGAACTTTTTTATGTAGCTGACTTTGCAGGAGTGCTTAAATCCGACACTGCAGACTACATTGTAGAAAAAAATGATAAGCTCTATAAATCAAACGGCGCTCAGATAGTAGTTGTTACTGTTGACTTCCTTGGAGGAACCAACATTGAAAACTATGCCTATAAACTCTTTAATGAATGGAAAATTGGCTCCTCAGATAAAAATAACGGTGTTCTGCTCCTTCTCGTCATTGGTGAGGAGGACTATTGGGCAGTCCAGGGGAAAGGCCTTGAGCGGTCACTTTCAAGCTCCACTTTGGGAAGCCTCCTAAACAACTATCTAGAGGATGATTTTGCACGTCAAAACTATGACGCGGGAGTTCGCAAGGTTTTTGATGCAATATATAACCAGATTGAAGGCATATACGGTACTGCTTCCTATGAGGACAATGACTCCTATGAGGACAGCAGCAGCTTCTCAATTATGCCACTAATAATCATTATCATAATTATTGTTATCATTGTAAATAACTCCGGCCGCGGAGGCGGTGGAGGTAGGCGTTACCGCAGAAATAACATCTTCTTCATGCCATTCTTCCGTCCATTTGGCGGAGGATTCATGCCACCCCGTAGCGGTGGGTTTAGACCTCCCGGTGGTTTCGGTGGCGGATTTGGTGGCTCCCGCGGTGGCGGCGGGTTCGGCGGCGGTGGGTTCGGCGGCGGCGGGTTCGGCGGCGGTGGCGGTGGTACCCGTGGTGGCGGAGCCGGAAGAAGCAGATAAAGGAAGGAAATCTCTAAAAATGAAGGTATTGGTAATAGGCGGCGGAGGTCGGGAGCACTCTCTGATCTGGAAGCTGTCTCAAAGTCCGAGCATAGATGAACTTATCTGTGCACCGGGCAATGGCGGAATTGCTGAGCTTGCCCGCTGTGTTGATATAGCCCCTACAGATCTTGATAGTATCTGTAATTTTGCTACTGAGGAAAAAGTTGACTTTGTAGTGGTGGCACCGGACGATCCCCTTGCCCTCGGCCTTGTAGACAGGCTGTCGGCCCTTAACATTCCTACATTTGGACCTACAGCGGACGCTGCCATAATTGAATCAAGCAAGGTGTTCTCAAAAAAGCTTATGGACAAATATAGTATCCCTACAGCGGGATACCGCGCCTTTTCAGACCCACATCAGGCAAAATCATTCGTCAGACAGACCGGAGCCCCAGTGGTGGTGAAGGCGGACGGGCTTGCTTTGGGCAAAGGTGTTTTCATTTGTGACACCGTTGCGGACGCTGAAACCTCCATAGACACCCTCATGTCCGGTAGTCTCTTTGGCACTTCCGGTTCCACAGTCGTAATTGAGGAACTCATGACCGGTCCCGAAGTCACTGTACTCTGTTTTACAGACGGCACAACATTGGTCCCTATGCCATCTTCCCAGGACCACAAACGTGCCTTTGATGGTGATTTAGGTCCCAATACCGGTGGCATGGGTGCTATTTCTCCCTCCCCCAACTACACTCCGGAAATCGCAGCACGCTGTATGGATGAGATCTTTGTCCCAACTATAAATGCTATGAAGTCTGAAGGACGCACCTTCAAAGGTGTTTTGTACTTTGGTCTTATGTTGACTCCCAGCGGCCCAAAGGTTGTTGAGTACAACGCCCGTTTTGGAGATCCTGAAGCACAAGCCCTGCTAGTCCGGCTTGAAAGCGACCTCTTTGACATACTACGGGCCACTGTCAACGGCACCCTTTCTGAGGTACCTATTTCCTGGAACAACAGTGCGTCTTGTTGCGTGGTTCTGGCCAGCGGTGGTTATCCTGGAAAATACACCACAGGGCATGAAATAACCGGTCTCTCCCAATCTACCGCCACAGTCTTTCACGCAGGAACCAAGCTCTCCGAGAGGGGAACCGTTGTCACATCTGGTGGCAGAGTGCTAGGAGTCACCGGACTTGGGAGCACATTGGATTCCGCTATTAATACAACTTATAAGGCCATAGAACCAATTCATTTTGAAAATATGTTCTTCCGTAGGGACATAGGATTAAAAGCAATAGGAGGAACACAGGCATGATCCCAACATCAACAATTATTTCAATGATAGCCGTTGTAGTACTTGTTATTCTTGTACCCATTCTGGTATCAATCTTTTTTATACGCAGGTACCCCATGAACCTCTCAGCGCTTGTTCTGGGGTTTATTATGTACATCGCATTTGATACCATCTTTCTAAGTTTCTTTGACTCTTTTGTTTTGGGTCAGACATCCTCGGCACTACAGGAACTTATTAACTCAACCGCCATAAGCTACACCATATATTACGCCTTTATCCATGCCTTACTTTATACTGGTGGTTTTAGTGTAGCACTCAGGATGACATTTAACTCGGACACAGGACTAGGAACTGGCATTGCTGTCGGCCTGGGCTGTGCAGGTGCGAGCGCTTTTTTAAGCACCGGCTATCCTATGATCAACAATATTACTGCAGCTTTTAGTATTAACAAGCTCGGCGTAGAGGGTTTCTTAGCAGATGCTCTTCCCGAAGAGCTTGACTCCCTCATTGGAGCTGCCAACTCCCTACTTGAATCCACCCCCACAGACATCCTCTTTGGTGGTTATGAAAGATTGACACTTTTTGCTGTGCTCGTATCAATTGGCGCAATTATTCACCTCGCAATTACCCACAGATCACACATCGGTTACCAGTATGCCGCAATGGGCCTCCTGTTTGTGACATACATACCCCCTGCCCTTTACAGCACCGGCGTACTACAAAGTGTTCTACTACTTGAGCTTATGCTGACTCTGTCCGCTACAGCATCAGTTCTCATTGCATATATAGTTGGTAAAAAATATGGAAACAACCCTGTTCGGTACTAAAGATCAACTGGCCCTTGCTCCAATGGCCGGTGTGACTGACCTCGCCTTCAGAACAATTTGTCGCCAGCACGGAGCTCAAATCACATACACTGAAATGGTAAGCTCAAAGGGGCTCACATATAATGACGCTAAGTCAAGAAAGCTCCTAAGAATTGGCCGCGGAGAACACCCAAGTGGTGCACAAATTTTTGGCTCTGAACCCAGCACCTTAAGCAATGCTGCAAAACTTGCAGCTGAAATCTCAGGCGCTGATTTCATAGACATCAACATGGGATGCCCCACCCTTAAGATAGTATCAAATGGAGACGGATCCGCACTAATGAAGAACCCCAGCCTAGTGGGTGAAATAATATCCGCTGTGATCTCCGGCAGTCCTGTTCCTGTAACCGTCAAAATTAGAAAGGGATGGGACAACGGCTCTGTCAACTGCGTAGAAATTGCAAAGATTGCTGAAAGCGCAGGGGCTAGTGCCATATGTATCCACGGACGTACCCGGGTCCAACTCTACTCAGGACGCGCAGATTGGGACTCCATTAGGGACGTAAAGCGCGCTGTTAGCATTCCCGTTATTGCAAATGGAGACGTATTTTCAGCTAATGATGCTGTACGTATTCTTAAATACACAGGTGCGGACATGCTCATGATTGGCAGAGCATCCTTTGGCAACCCATGGATTTTTAGAGAAGCAGCAGCTCTTCTAAATGGGGATCCCCTCCCCTCAAGACCCACTATAGATGAAATTTGTGATACCGCACTACACCACTTTGAACTTGCCTTTGAGGACAAAGGTGAGCACATTGCGTGTCTTGAATCAAGAAAACACTACGCCTGGTACCTTAAGGGAATCCCACACGCAGCCTATTACAAAGAAAAGATCTCTAAGATTACCTCTAAAGATGAAATACTCAACATAACAAAAGGTATCCGCCGTGATTTAAGATAGTATACACCAAACAACGAAAGGAGTGCTTTTGTGCTTGATGAAACAGAACTGGTGGCGCAAAGTGCCTCCGGAAATGAAAAGGCCTTTGAGGAACTTGTAAAACTGTATGAAAAACGGATCTACACCATGGCATTGAGAATGACCGGAAATAGTGAAGATGCATACGATATCTCCCAAGAGGTATTCATACGCGTCTATAAGGCACTGCCCGGTTTTAAAGGTGACTCCAAGTTTTCAACCTGGATATACAGAATTGTATCAAACCTCTGTATTGACTTTAACAGGAAATCAACAAAAATAAGGCAGATCTCTTTGGAGCGCGATGACGGAGATGAATCCTTTGAAATATCCCTTCCCGACAGCCGATACGATCCTGCACGGGAGCTAGAACGGGTTGAAATTGGTAGGGCTCTTGAAAAAGCAATTGAAGAACTCTCTACCGAGCATAGAGAAATATTTATTCTGCGTGAGATGAATGGCCTCAGCTACACTGAAATTGCAGAAGTAAAGCTTATCGAGGAGGGCACGGTTAAGTCGCGCCTTTACAGAGCACGTGAAAAATTGCGTGAAGCCCTGCTTGCAAGTGGGAACATCTCAGGCTACTTATCGTCTAATCCTGGGAAAGGCGGTGAAAGGATATGAACAAACATAGTTATTACCATGAACTGGTGAACTTAAAAATAGATGACTCCCTCTCCGCAGCGCAGGGGACAGAGCTCTCAGCCCACTTAGAAACTTGTGCTGACTGCGCAGAGCTAATAAAGGTATATTCTTTAATCCATGACCTTTCAGACTCAATGCTTGTTGAACCTCCGGAGAACTTTACAAGTAGTGTTATGTATAAAATAAGCCGGAATAACAAACCTATACCATTTAAAAAATATTTCCCTAGAGTAATATCCCTTGTAGGTGCAGCTGCAGTTGTATCTCTAGTTATATGGGGTAACGCAAAGGGCTTTTTTGGATTTAACATGAACATGTCAGATAGCGCAGCTCCACCTGCTATGAAGTCCGCAATGGTTGCTGATGATGCAGACGTCAGCGGCAGCCAAACTAGTGAAGAGGAAGGCCCAGCCTACGGTAGTAGCAGTACGCCCAGCGAACACAATGACATTGCTTCCGCCCCAGAACTGTTTAGTACTGACAAGGAGTCCTTAGACTCAAATTTGTTTGATCCCTCTTTAGCAGAACCCGGTGATGTAGTTGCCGGCTTCACTTTAACAAGTAACGCCACAACCTACACAGAAAACATTCCTGAAACCGTGGTTGAATTTACAGGGGAAGCAACTCTGTCCGGCATCCTATCCTTTGAAAACAATGATGATGGTTTCTGGGGCAAGTTTGCCTACTTCACAATTGATGATGACTGCTTTGAACTACTGCCCTACGCCACCAACGACACCCGTACCGTCTGGTTTGGATTCACAAATCAGGATTATGCTCTTGAGCACCTTGAAATTCATCCTGATGATGCGGGCAACACCATCAACTTCAGAGCTATGATCACCATTGATAGCTATTCCATCTACCTCGGCTCCACCGATGGATGCAACTTTGCATCTCTCAAAGATGTTCACTTTATTGAACGGATCTATTAAGAATAATTTTGGGCTGAACCTGAGGTTCAGCCCAATGTTGTTATTAGCCAAATTATCCCTGTAAACGCTGCAACAAAAAATATTAGTAGCGGAGGGGGGATCCTGTGTAGGGCCTTCCTCCTCTTTGATGAAGCCTTCATATGTGTATCCGCTACTCGGCACGCCTCCTTGACGAGGTCCTCCTGGGTGAACCCACCATCTCCAAAGGCCTCACCACGTACTATAAATATTGCCTCCTCAAATAAGCTCTTGTCCTGTGGCCTCACGACCACTACCCGCTTGGTAATTCCTTTTACCACTTGAGCACCCCCTAAACAACTGCTCTGGTTATTTTCACCTTTTATGTGGTAAATTATTCTCTTACCCGCTTATTTGAGTTTATTTCTATAACTACGGATGTAATATCATCTGATCCGCCACTTTTTTCAAGAGCTGCTTTGGCAACCTTGAGAGCAAACTCCTTTGGTGTGCCGCCGGAATAGTCGGACACGAGCTGTCTTAACTCCAGATCCCCAAGGGGTTCATATACCCCATCGGAAAACATCATTACAACTTCTCCCCCATCCATATTTAGCGCGTGGGATTCAGCAGGCATTCCGGTGATTCCCGTTCCTGGTGGAAAAGATCTGCCAAATATACTACGAGTCCTTCTACTATCTTTTATAAATGAGGGTGCTGCACCGTACTTAAAAACTCTTCCTGCCCCTGCGTACAT
>CAZIVK010000029.1:0-10279 GCA_964542515.1 uncultured Oscillospiraceae bacterium
AATTTGTGCAAAGGTAGTGAGAAAATAGTCAAATTCTCAAAAGTTAGTTACCAAATTGTAATTTGATTTTTTTAGAAAAATTTAATATAATAGTCTTGAGGTCAAATAGCAATAAATAAATTTGAGGTATAAACTATTGAATAATATAAAAACAGAAAAGCCCGTACAGGGAGCACCTGCCCCCCGGGGCAGAAGAGTTTCAGATAAGAAAAAGAACCGGAACAGCGCTAAGGTTACTGTTCTGGTTATTTTAGCTTTATTATTGGTTGTGACTGCAGTTGTTGCAGTTGTCTTGGCATGGGCTATTAACTCATATGAAGGTGTGTACCCTAATATCACATTTACTGGGGAAGATATTGGAGGCATGACTGATGTCCAGGCAAAGCAGACCATAGACGCCATTATGGCTACATATGCAGATGAGGCCGTTGAGGTTAAATTTGGGGATGTCTCAAAGGTTATCTCAACTATTGATGCCGGAGCTGCTATAACCGGAACCGTTGCTTTAAGTAAAGCCATGGAGATTGGACGGACCGGCACAGCCATGAATAGGGTTTCGGAGGTAATTAGCACATTCTTTAACGGCAAGGAAATTATCGCCACATCAGATATTAACAGGGAGAGTATTGAAGAGTTTCTTGAGGAATTTGCTACAGTTATAAACAGAGACAAAATTGAATCTGCATATAGTATCGGAAAAGAGTCAGTGGAAGTGCAGGTAGGCGTTAGCGGTAGGACGCTGGATCTGGAAAAAGCTGTAGCTGCCATAGTATCAGGACTGCAGAGTAACGGAACTAAAGTGGTTTTGCTTGAGGAGTCCACGGTGTATGACCTTCCTAAAAAAATGAATCTCTTGGATGTCTATAATGAAATCTATGTAAAAGAGATGGATGCCCATCTTGATGGAAGATCTAAAGAATTTGAAATTGTCCCTGAAACCATCGGAGTCAGGTTTGACTTGAACAGTGCCAATAAAAAAGTTGAGGAAGCGGGCAACAACGGGGGATCTGTTGAAATTCCAATTATTTACACCACGCCAGAGGTTACAATGGCAACTTTTGAAGAGCAGTTGTTCAGGGATGTCCTGTCTGAGGCAAAGACAACTCTTAATGCCGCAAACCTTAAAAGAACTGGAAATGTGCGCCTGTCTGCAGATGCCATAAATGGGTTAATACTAAACCCAGGAGATGTGTTCTCCTTTAATGAGGTTGTTGGACGCAGAACGTATGAAAGAGGCTATAAGGACGCCTCCGTCTATGTGTCTGACGGCATAGAGGACCAGTTGGGTGGAGGTATCTGCCAGACCTCCTCAACTGTGTATATGAATGTCATACGAGCAGGTCTAGAGATTACTGAGAGATACAACCACAGTTACACCGTTGCATACGCACCTTTGGGTGAGGACGCAACCGTGTACTGGGGATCACTGGACTTCAAATTTTCAAACAACTTAACTATGCCAATAAAAATAGAGGCATATCAAAAGAGCAACTATGTTGTTGTAAGAATTCTCGGCACCAAGTTTGATGAGAACACCACCAAAATTGAGACAAACGTGTTGAGTCACACCCCTTATAGCACATCCACCATAGATGACCCCACGCTGGAGTTTGGCAAAACTAAACAGAAGGTGGAGGGCCACGGTGCCTATAAAGTCGAAAGTTTTAGAGTTATCTATGACAAGGACGGAAACGTTGTTGAGAAGGTAAAGCTTCCTAACAGTAGGTATAGGTTGCTAAACCGCGTACTGCTTAGGGGAACAAAAAATGCACCTACAGCTACGCCAGCACCAACAGTTGAGTCTGTAACTGAGCCTCCTGTATCGCAATCGCCTGCACCAGAGGAGCCCTCGGTATCGCCAACACCTACGCAGGAACCTACACCAACACCTATAGCTCCGTCACCAACGCCTGAGGAACCACCGGAGGGAGAGGGTGAATAGATGCAGTATAAAAAGAGGTTCATTCGACACGGTATAAAACAAAGAGCCAGTGCCATATTGCGCACGAATATTGTATTTGCTGCCAGGCTCTGTTTGATTCTCTCACTAATTTATGGTGTTGTTACCGCTATAAGAATCTACGCAGCCCCAATTCTACAAGTAAACGGAGAAAGCATACGTCACATAGTGGACGCATACCTAAACATGTCGTGGAGGGACTTACTCAGCATTACTGCTATTAACATCTTGACAGTGGTGCTGATAGGCCCTGTTATGGGTAGCTATTCAGAATATTTCCTAAGCATAACACATAATCCAAATGTCCCGGAAAACGCACCTTCAAATACGGAAGTCTCAAAAACTGTCGGACAGCGTCTTGACTGGTTCACCGTTTCATGTAAACGTAAAAAGTCCATAATGCTAAGGGCGTCAATAATGTTACTATCCCTTTTTTGGCAAGCCATCCTATGTGGACCACCTCTCTACTTCCTGTACCACTTGAGGGGATTGCCTGACTCGCTACTATATACAAATCAACTGCTCATTTTTATGACTTGGTTTTTGTTTGCCTACTTACTGGCATATGTCAGAACTGGTATGTACTACCCCGCATACTTTCTGCTTGCACAGAGCCCAAATGTTCTGGTGCGGGACGCTTTGAAGGACTCAACCAGAATGATGAAAGGCCACGCGTGGGAGTATCTCTTCTACAAAATTAGTTTTGTGCCATGGTATTTGTTCTGTATTATCACCTTTGGCCTTGGGGTTATATATTTTGTTCCCTATAAGGGGTCCTGTGATGCCCTGTTTATACGCTACTTAGACGCTGTGTCATCTGGGGGTCCGGTAGAATGAGAGCATCAACATGCTGCTTTACAGGACATAGGGCTATACCTACTGAAGTTTTAACCCGCCTGCGCCCTGATTTGATTGGGGAGATAAGCGGGCTTTATAGCGGTGGATATAGACACTTTATTTCTGGAGCTGCCTTAGGGTTTGACACTTTTGCAGCTGAAGTTGTCTGTTCCTTGAAAAAGGAGTTGCCGGATATTAAGCTGTGGCTTGCGGTGCCCCATAAGGACCATGGACAGAACTGGAACCCTGCAGACATAAAGCGGTTGGAGGACATAAAAAACCAATCCTATAAGGTTGAGATCCTGTCGGATTGGTTTTATAATGACTGCTATCATGCCAGGGATAGGTGGATGGTAAGGAGATCATCTGAGTGCATTGCATACTACACAGGTTCCACTTCCGGAGGAACGGCGTATACTGCTGCATATACTTTGACCAACGGCTGTAACTTTATAAATTTATTCAAATGATCCTTCCCAGAATGGTTTGATATGCTCAGCTATCTGTGCGGTGTTACTGATTGTTTTGTATCCTGCCCAGTGGTCCGGGAGGAGCTGCCTGTACGTGTGGTTGGTAAAGCGCTCATCTATAAGCAAGACCACTCCTTTGTCTGTTGCGCTCCTAATAACACGCCCTGCCGCCTGAAGCACCTTGTTCATACCGGGATACATATATGCATAGGCAAAGCCTGAGTTATTGATTTTATTGAAGTAGCTGCGTATTATGTCCTGTTCTAAATTGATCTGTGGGAGGCCTACGCCCACTATGATGGCACCTATAAGTCTGTCCCCCTTGAGGTCAATGCCCTCAGAATAGATCCCACCAAGGACACAAAAGCCTACCATGGACTGGGTATTGTCTGTGCTGAAAAGGTTCAGAAACTCCTCCCGCTCCTGCTCATCCATAGCGCTGTGCTGTATAATTGTGTTGATGTGCGGATTCTCCTCACAAAAGACATCGTAGACCGCCTTCATATATGAGTAAGAAGGAAAATATACAATGTAATTGCCAGTTTTACACTTTACAACTTCTACAATTTGATCCGATATGGGCCGTAAGCTTGAGCTGCGGTCCTTATATTTTGTGCTTATCCGGTTGGATATTAGCAGACAGAGGTTATCTCTTGGAAATGGCGAAGGGAGGAGTAGGTTTTTTCCGGAGTCTCCGCCCCCCAGAATTGAAGTAAAGTACTGTAGTGGGGTAAGGGTTGCAGAGAATAGAATAGCAGATTTGCCGCGTTTCATGGCCTCCTCCAGGAGAAAGGATGGATCTAGGCAGAAAAGGCGTAGTGTAACCTCACTTCTGTTTGTTTCAACAATGGTGACATAGCGCTCATCATACAATTCAGATATTTTAAGGTAGGAGTATACCTCAAAAAACAGGTTCAGTAGTGGCTCACTCTGGGGCGCACGGGGGTGGTTCTTGAGCCACTCCTCGCAAGCGGATGAAAATGAAAACAGTAAATTTTGAAGATCACTGTACTGGTCCTTTTTAACTAGATAGCTTTCACCAACGCACTCCTTGCGTATTTCCAGCATAGCCTTGTTTACGCGTGTCAGAGATTTGGTGAGCTTGTCCTTCTTGTCGAGTAATTTTTTCATCTGTAGAAAGGAGGACTTGCTCAGTTTGGCAGAATACATCTCCCTGGATCTGTCAACGAGGTTGTGGGCTTCATCTATAAGGAAGATGTAGTCTCCCGGCTTATCGTCAAAAAAGCGGCGTAGATATACCTTTGGGTCAAAGACATAGTTGTAGTCGGCAATGACGCAGTCACACCAGAGGGAGAGGTCAAGCATATACTCAAAGGGACAGACAGTGTACTCCTCGGCGTATTGTTCTATCAGATCACGGGTGAAGGTGTCCTCAACTTGTAGTGCTGCAAATAATGCATCATTTACCCGGTCAAAGTGACCTTTGGCATAGCGGCAGGCGTCCGGATTACACTCCCGCTTTTCTAAGAAGCATATTTTATCCTTAGCGGTAAAGGTAACTGTTTTAAGTTTGAGTCCGTCCTTTTTTAAGAGGTTACACGCCTCCTCAGCCACCTGGCGGGTAATTGTTTTGGCAGTGAGATAGAATATTTTTTCAGCGTGACCCTCACCCATGGCCTTTACCGAGGGAAAAAGTGTGGAGATTGTTTTGCCAATTCCTGTGGGGGCCTGGCAGTAGAGCTTTAAGTCTTTTTGGATTGTCCTATAGACGGCTACAGCCAGCTTACGCTGGCCTTTACGGTATTCTTTAAAGGGGAACTGTGACGCTTTGATGCTGACGTTACGGGTCCCCGTCCAGCTCTGCTGAAGTTCGTTCCATATACGATAGCGTCCAATCAAATCGGAAAAAAAGATTTCAAGACTATCATAGGTGTGGTTCCGGACAAGATGCTTTATTTCATCAGTCTCTATGTTATAGTAGGTAAGCCTAACACGTATAGATTCAAGATTATTTTGAACACTATAGATATAGGCGTAGCACATGGCTTGTGCCCAGTGCACGCCGCTGTAGCTGTCATCAATCAGGTGAAGTGGCGTGGCTGTTGACTTAATTTCATCTATCATTACTCCGGAGCTGTCAGTGATCACACCGTCTGCCCGCCCTTGAATGAGGAGCGTGTAGACTCCACAGGGGGCCTCTATTGACAGAGCAACCTCTGCAGAGTAACTGTCACCTGCTTGCTTTTGAAGTGTGCGGTGGATGCGTGAGCCCTCCGCAGCCCTATCCATACCGCCAAAGCGGTTATCCAAGCTCCCGCTACGCATTAAAAACTCCACCAAGGTGCGTACCGAGACCTTTATTTTGTTATTCATAAGAGCCTCTTTTAAATTAGTTTGTTAATCTCCTTTTCAGCGGCAAGGGTCATTGAGAGGAGAGACTGAAGTAGCAGTGGGTAGTCACGGGTTAGGCTGTCATTTGATATGGTTGGTGCTGAGTTTGGCAAACTGTCAAGTTCAGCGACGAACCTCATTTCAGAGAGGTTAGCAGTTGCACCGGAGGCAGCTACAAAGGACCTGGTGGGTACAGCAAAATAGGAGTCCGGATTTATACCTCTTTTGGCGTAGAGGTGGCGGAATATTTTATATATAGCCGTTCCAATATATATGTAGGCGCTCTGAACTAGGGCGCGGTTTTCAAGGCGGCCCAGCAAATCAAAGAGAATACCGATAGAGTTTACAAGAAGCTTCTTTGAAAAAAGTGACATAGCACTGCCCCGGAGGACGTTGTCCTTATCCTCTGCGGTATCATGCAGTTCATCCAAATTGATGGCAGTTCCGTCACGGGACATGGTTCTACCAAGTAAAAAATCAAGTGATACGCCGTAAAAGTCTGCGGCGGCTACTATAAAGCTCAGACCGGGTTCTCGGACGCCATTTTCATAGTGACTTAGTAGCGCCTGGGAGACCTTAAGCTGGGCGGCAACACTTTTTTGACTCATGCCCTTCTCTTTACGTAGAAGCGACAGAGTTCGCGGAAAACTTGAGTTCATTATAATTCTTCCTCCAAATAAACAGTGTGTAAATTATAATACGTATAATACTAATTGTAAAGTGATAAACGACACCAATCGACATAATTTTATCCTGCTGCAATAGAAACATTAGAGCATAAATAATGTTGATTATGGGGAGATAGAGTGGTATGATAGTAGTATAAATTAATGGAGATGTGGTTGTATAATGGAAAAGCTAAATATTATTATTGAGAGCTCTGCTAGGCACGCTCACGTCACTGAAGAACATCTCGCAGTTCTGTTTGGTGAAGGTGCGGAGCTTCATAACAAAAGGGAATTAAGTCAACCCGGGCAGTATCTCACTGAGGAGAAACTCCGCATTGAGGGGCCTCGCGGAGGTATAGATCGGGTCTCAATACTAGGCCCGGAGCGCAAACAGACACAGGTAGAAATCTCTTTGACGGATGCTCGTGTACTGGGAGTCTCAGCCCCGGTTAGGGAAAGTGGAGACGTCGCAGGATCAGCTCCGCTTAAGCTAATAGGGCCCGCAGGCACAGTTGAGCTGACTGAAGGCTGTATAGTGGCAAAGCGCCATATCCATACAACTCCTGAGGATGCCGCGCGGTATGGACTGGTGGACAAAGAGATTGTTAAGGTTAAGGTTGAGGGACCTCGTAGCCTTATTATGGACGAGGTCGTCGTTCGCGTGTCGCCAAACTTCTGGACACGTATGCACATAGACTATGATGAAGCTAACGCAGCAATGCTCGCCCCTGATCAGACAGGACTTGTCATAAAAGATTGAATCACCGGCGTCTGCTACACGTTCTACGTTAGCAGACGCCGGCGTGGCATTTTATTGGTAATATTATGGAAGGAGGGTGGGTTTGTTGGATAGAGCATATTTATATATGGGAGCTCACCCTAAGGAGTTGGACAGTGTAGCGGGCTACATGTTCCGGGTGTGGGCACCAAATGCCAAGAGCATATCGGTAATTGGTGAATTTAATGACTGGGACAGGGACATCTCACCTATGGTCCTCGGAAAAATGGAGGGCTGCTGGGAGCTCTTTATAGAGGGCGTGGGGGAGTTTGAAAAATACAAATACTCCGTTGAGGCCCGGAGCGGTGACATTTTTGACAAAGCTGATCCTTATGCTTTTCATTCCGAAACAAGACCCTTTTCCGCATCCAAAACCTATGACATAAATAACTTTAGATGGACTGACTCAGATTGGATGACAAAACGCAGTAAAGACGGAGCGCCGTACAACCGCCCTATGAGTATCTATGAACTTCATCTTGGATCCTGGAAAAAGCATCAAGACGGTGCGGACGGAGTGTTCTACGACTATACCCGCATAGGGGATGAACTCATACCCTACGTTTTGGCAATGGGCTTTACCCATGTGGAGTTCCTACCTGTTATGGAGCATCCTCTGGATGCATCTTGGGGGTACCAGTGCACCGGCTACTTTGCCCCAACCTCCAGGCACGGCACGCCCAAGGACTTTATGAAACTAATTGACCGTCTGCACGCTGCAGGAATAGGTGTAATTCTGGACTGGGTCCCTGCACACTTTCCTAAGGACGGTATAGGACTGATAGAATTTGACGGATCGCCCCTATATGAATCGGAGGATCCACAAATGCGTGAGCAACCCGACTGGGGCACAAGAGTTTTTGACTACTCAAAGCCACAGGTCGTGAATTTTTTAATCTCATCAGCATACTACTGGCTTGACTACTACCATGTGGACGGACTTAGAATAGACGCTGTGGCATCTATGCTCTATCTGGACTACGGTAGAAAGGATGGACAGTGGAAAAAAAACAAGTATGGTGGCCGTGAAAACCTGGAGGCTGTAGAATTTCTTAAAAAGCTCAATGAGATAATTTTTAGAGACTTTCCCTCCGTCATAATGGCAGCTGAGGAGTCAACGGACTGGCCTTCAGTCACAAAACCTGTACATTCCGGTGGGTTGGGTTTTAACTTCAAGTGGAACATGGGCTGGATGAATGACATGCTCCACTACATAGAATTGGACCCCATTCTCAGACAGCATAACCACAAGGATATAACATTTTCTTTCATGTATGCATTTTCGGAAAACTACCTGCTCCCAATATCCCACGATGAAGTTGTACACGGGAAGAAATCCCTCATAGACAAGATGCCCGGTACATATGAAGAAAAGTTTGCGGGTGTACGCTCCTTCTTGCTATACATGTTTGCCCATCCCGGAAAGAAATTGCTCTTTATGGGACAGGAGTTTGGCCAGTTTATAGAATGGAACTTTGACAACAGCCTGGACTGGCTACTACTTAACTATGACAAACACCGCATGCTTTCACATTTTGTGGCTGAACTAAACCGCTTTTACAGGTGCAACACCCCTCTGTGGCAAATGGACTACAGTTGGCAGGGTTTTGAATGGATATGCCATGATGACAAGCTTGCAAATACAGTTTCATTTATTCGCAGGGACAACTCAGGTGATGAGCTCCTGGTAGCAGTTAACTTTTCCCCTGTCTTTCGGGACAGGTATAGGCTCGGAGTGCCTGGACCTGGAATGTATACAGAGGTTTTTAACACGGACGCCCCAGAGTATGGGGGTAGTGGGAAGTTAAATAAAAGAGCACTTATCTCAGTGCCATCACAGACCCACGGTAGAAAACAGCATATAACATTGGATCTTCCCCCTTTGGGGGCGGTCATTATAAAAAGGATCAGATCCTTGAAGATGAAAAGAGGAGAGGAGAAGTAGAGGTTATGGCAAAGTACCGAAAAAAGGAGTGCGTAGCCATGGTTCTTGCAGGAGGGCAGGGCTCAAGGTTATACGCGCTGACAACAAAAGTGGCAAAGCCTGCTGTCCCATTTGGAGGGAAATATAGAATTATTGACTTTACTCTGTCCAACTGTACAAATTCTGACATCGACACAGTAGGAGTTCTTACCCAGTACATGCCCCAGGAGTTGAATGCCTACATAGGAAATGGACAGCCCTGGGATCTGGACCGCCTGGAGGGCGGGGTTCACGTCTTACCACCCTACATAAAGGGGAAGGCCGGGGAGTGGTATAAGGGGACAGCAAATGCCATACTTCAAAACATTGACTTCGTAGATCAGTACGAACCTGATTATGTAATAATACTCTCTGGAGACCACATCTATAAGATGGACTACTCAAAAATGCTTGCTTACCATAAAAGCACCGGAGCTGATGCCACAATTGCTGTCAAAGAGGTAGAGAGGGAGGAGGCGCCGCGCTTTGGAATCATGAACACGGACTCGGACAACAAGATATTTGAGTTTGAGGAGAAGCCCGCTAACCCCAAATCACTTTTGGCATCAATGGGAATCTATATATTCTGTTGGCCTAAGCTTAAAAAATACCTTATTGATGATGAGGCTGACCCAACCTCCCACAATGATTTCGGCGGGAATATCATACCAAATATGATTACCAACGGAGAAAGCCTCTACGCATATGCCTTTGAAGGGTATTGGAAGGATGTCGGCACCATAAACAGTCTGTGGGACGCAAACATGGATACCCTTGCAACAAACTCGACCCTAAACCTTTTTGATTCATCCTGGAGGATATATTCGCGCAACCCAGCATCTCCACCTCAGTACTTGGGCTGTAATGCAGTGGTATCCCACTCCGTTGTTACAGATGGATGTGAAATTTACGGAACTGTGGAAAACTCAGTAATTTTTGACAATGTCAAGATTGGAGAGGGAGCTGTTGTGAGGTACTCAACCATTATGCCGTGGGCTGTTATAGAGGCGGGTGCAGTGGTTGAATATGCCATAGTGGCGGAGGGCGCCATTATAGGAGAAGACGCCCATGTGGGTGGAGACCCGTTGAATACAGATCCGGACAACTGGGGAATTACAGTTATTGCAGAGGACATTACTGTAGGCAGTGGCCTGACAGTGCATCCAAAGCAGATGATAGACAGTAATATGATAGTTTTGGGCAAGGGGGGAGCGATATGAAGGAGATGCATGGACTTATTTTTGCATATCG
>CAZIVK010000030.1:0-10080 GCA_964542515.1 uncultured Oscillospiraceae bacterium
AGAAATAATGCTGCTGGCATCATCTGAAGGTAGGCCTTTTCTCAAAACGTAGAGGCCTATTGCTCTGTACATTGCACCGGTGTCTATATACACGCAACCCAGCCTTGTAGATATTTCCCGGGCAATTGTACTCTTTCCGGCTCCTGTAGGGCCGTCAATGGCTATTGAAAAATTCTTCATACTTACCCTCACTGACTCAAATACTGGCAAACACCAAGGCCGGCAGCACGTCCTGTGGACCAAGCTATCTGCAGATTATACCCGCCGGTGTAGGCATCAACGTCAATTATCTCCCCTGCAAAAAACAATCCGGGTAACTTGGATGACTCCATAGTGTTTGGGTCAATTTCTTTGACGCTAATACCGCCTGAGGTAACCACGGCTTCATCTATTGGGCGGGCGCCGGATACTGTGATTCTAAAGTCCTTTAAAGTCTGCAGTAGTGTGCGACGCTCAGCTTTAGATACCGAGTGAGTTGGTGTTGCAGGGTCAATTCCAGTCCTCTCAATTATAACATCTATCATAGACTTGTGCAACAAATCACCCAGGCTGTTGGAGAAGGCCCTATTTTTAAATTTCTCAAAGTCACGCAAAATGCGTAGATCTAGTTTCTTTTCATTAAGTGCGGGCTTCAGGTCTATCGAGACGTAGTACCTGTTGTTATCAAAGTTGCGCAAGTGGGCACTCATACTCAAAATAACAGGTCCGGACATACCGTAATGCGTAAAGAGAAGCTCGCCAAAGTCTTCATAGACCTTGACACCGTCCTTATCAAAGGCCTTAACGCCAATATTTTTCAGTGCCAAGCCCTGCATTTGTGCGCATGAAGGATCATCTGAGGTGAGAGGCACTATAGATGCAACAGGAGCTATAACGGTATGACCCACATTCTTTGCCAGTTTGTAACCGTCACCGGTAGATCCCGTTAACGGATACGACAAACCACCTGTGGCAAGTATTACTGCCTTACATAGGTGCTCCTGTTTGTCAGTTTTAACTCCGCGGATAGTACCATCCACATATACGAGCTCATTTACTCTTCCCTCAAGCACTGTTACCCCGTTTGCTCTCATGAGGGCCCTCAAGGTGTCTGTTACGTCACGAGCTTTGTCTGAGGCGGGAAACACTCTATTTCCACGTTCAACTACCGTAGCAAGCCCGTTGCTCTCAAAAAAATCAATTGTGTCAAACGACGAAAAGCGATTGACTGCACTGTAAAGGAACTTGCCATTACGGGGTGTGTTCTTAATTATATCTGCCGGTGCACAGTTGTTTGATATGTTACAGCGGCCTTTACCGGTGATATTTAGCTTTTTGCCTGTAAAGGAGTTTCTTTCAATCAGTGTGACGCTACAGCCGTTTTCTGCTGCGGTTATGGCTGCCATCATACCTGCCGGTCCGCCACCAACAACAATCACATCAGATGTTTTCAAACTTTTCATAGGTATCATACTCCTCCCATATCTCTTCAAGAGCTGAGAAGGTCTCTTTTAGTTCGTCTTTCATGCGCATTCCAACAGCTATTATCAAAGCATTTATTAGACTAAGGGGCGCAACAAAAGAATCCACAATGGATACAGCTTCAGACGGAGCAAAAAGCGTACACTCCCCCGCAGCGGCTATTGGCGAACTTAGGGTGTCCGTTATAGATATTATGTCTGCATTTCTGTCCGATGCAAAGCGAAGACCCCTTGAAGTGCGTTTTGAATATCTGGGGTAGCTTATTCCAATTACAAGATCACCTTTATCAACTCTAAAGAGGTCCTCAAACATGTCACCCTCATTGGAGGATCCACCTACAATAATAACATTGTCAAAGAACAACTTGAGGTTAAAGCCCAGAAAGTTGGACAGGAATGAGGATGTCCTCAGACCAAGTATGTAGATCTTTTTGGCGCCAAGAATTTTATCCACGGCCATTTGGATAGATTCTTCATCTATCATTTCTATGGTTCGGCGTATCTTATCTATGTCACGCTCCATAACATCACGGATGACGTTACGGCCCTCTAGCTTTGCGCTGGTGATGTCAATGCGCTGTGGGGCCGTTAGCTTGCTGTTCACCATTTCACGCAGCAAGCGCTGCATGTGGGGGTATCCATCATACCCAAGCTCTGTGGCAAACCTTACTACAGTGGACTCACTGACTCCAATTGTTTTGCCTAACGTAAAAGCTGTCATGAATGCCGCTTTGTCATAGTGCTGCACAATGAAGTCCGATATCCTTCTTTGACTTTTAGAAAAGCGGGTATTTCCCTCTTTTAGCTGTGCAATAAGGTTGTTGTTCATCTCTTCTTACCGACTGTTCTTATAGATTTTAGGTATTTAACCTCTGCTGTTTCCATGTTGCGCCACTCCCCGGGCTTTAGAAATCCGAGAGTTATTTCTCCTACACGGTTTCTTTTTAGCCTGAGTACATCAAGCCCTACCTCTTCACACATCCTACGTATTTGACGGTTTTTCCCCTCATGTATGATGATCTCTAAAGATGACCTGTCAGCCTCTTTCTTTATAACAGTCACCTGTGCCTGGGATATGGGCTCACCGTCAAGGTCCCTGATCTCTGTGAGGGCCTCTATTTTGGCCTGATCTGTACCCTTAACTGTTGCCCTATAGGCCTTTTCCAGCTCTGTGGATGGGTGCATAATTGCGTGGGCCACCGCTCCGTCATTTGTCATTATTAGCAGTCCCTCAGAATTGAGGTCCAGTCTGCCTGTTGGATACACTCTTGTACCGCAATCTGATACAAGGTCCCATGCGGTCTTGCGCCCAAGTTCATCCTTCATGGTTGTTACAACACCGCGGGGTTTGTAGAGCACAATATACTTAAGCTCAGGCGTTGTGTCAAGTACCTCCCCATCAACGGTTATGATATCCTCTTCGGGATCTGCGCTCTGGCCTAGGGTTGCAACAACACCATTTACCATCACTATTCCAGACTCTATAAGTTTTTCTGACATGCGTCTCGATGCAACACCGCGAGCTGCCAGAATTTTTTGAAGACGTTCTTTCAATTTTTGACCTTCCTCTCCGGACAATATACCTCATTATATCAGAAACAAAGTTATTTCACAATTCAGAAACAAAGTTATTTCACAATATTCTTAAAAAATAAGCTTATCCTCTCAAAGGAACTTAAAGGCGGTTCTGTAACACCATATCCCTGGGAGTAGTATAGCCCTATACGTGCAATCTGATTGCCATCAAGTACAACTGCAACTTCTCCTGCTCTCTCCCCCGCCCTGACCGGTGCAAATACAAGACGTGGTAAATAAATTACCGTATCAACTGTCTCCCCTTCAGTTACTGCTACCTTAAATTCTTCACGCGCATATACAGGAATCGCCATCGCCTCACCTGCCACCAGAGGTATTTCTACTAGCGGCTCATCAGTCCTTATAACCTCCACCGGTTTGTAATCATCAAACGCTCTTTTATATAGTGTTGTATGATCCTCCCAATCGTTAGGCGCATTTATAGTCACCACAATTATCTCGCGTCCGTCCCTCATGACAGATGATACAAGGCACCTGCCCGCCTTAGAGGTATACCCCGTCTTAACGCCGGTAGCTCCCGATATTGTATTCAACAACCTATTGTGGTTTGTCATATAGCGCCCTGCAACATCAGCAGACTTTGTTGAAACTATCTGTCTGAAAAGAGGGTTCTCCATGGCGTAGGCCGTCAAAACCGCCATATCCGCTGCAGTGGAAAAGTGTGCTTCACCATCAAGGCCGTTTGGGTTACTAAAGGAGCTGTTCCTCATACCCAGTTGCTTTGCCTTTTGGTTCATCAGCACCACAAAGCCATCAAGACCTCCCTCAGCGCAGGACGCAAGGGCCAGGGCCGCATCATTTCCCGACATCAGCATGAGCCCATAGAGTAGTTCCTCAACTGTAACCTTCTCCCCCAACTTAAGGTACATCGATGACCCGTGACTCATATGTTCCCTACCAATCACAACCTCCTGACCCACATCAAGATGCTCTATAGCAACAATTGCTGTCATTATCTTTGTAATACTGGCTATGCTGAGCTTGGTATCGGCATTCTTTTTATATATAAACCTGTTTGATGCCGCGTCATAAACTACAGCAGCACCTGCTGATATTGGCGGAAAAGAGGCGGAAGCTTTAGGAACACCACCCAACACAGTAATGACAATAGCCAGAGATAATAAAGTTTTGAAGTATCTACCCATAATGTCCTCCGAATAAAAAAATCGCTCTGGGTATTTTACCGCAGAGCGACCTATAATATTCATTTACTCCATTGGGTCATGTGATTGGGGCTCTTCCGAGACTGTGCACGCCTTGCTCTTCTTCTTTTTATTTCCAAAAGCTTCTGTCAATTTGTCCACCATTTCCGGGATCTGTTCCACTACACGGTCGACTGTGTTGCCTGCAGGTGGCGCAACAGGAAGGAGCTTAACAACTCCATTTGAGACTACAAGGAAAGCAACCGGTACTATGTTTATTCCAGCACCACTACCTCCTCCGAAGTTTGCTGGCTGAGTAGTAGATGCCTTTGTGTGGAACTCTGAGCCTCCCGATCCGAACCCGAATGAGAGCTTAGATACCGGAATAATGGTTGTGCCGTCAGGTGTTGTTATTGTCTGACCGACAATTGTGTTAACATCCACCATCTCCTTGATCTTCTGAAGGGTTACCGACATCATGTCAACAATTGGTTTATCCATTTTTTGCACCGACTTTCATTTTTAATAGATTTACTACAATACTCAAGAGAACTGATGATCCGACTGAAATTAATCTGCCGATTGAGGATGATAACTTAATTTCACAATATATGGTTGGTGAGGGGTCACTATAGCTGAGGCGGATGTCAATATTCTTGCGCTTTATGAGTATGTTATTTTCCAAAACACCTAGAATTATTCCTTCGGCGGCGTAAGCAGATCCGTACATAATTGCTGCACAGGCAGGATTTCCCCCATCAGCGGCTGTGAATGTCACGTCCAAAATGTCTATACGGATTGCTCTGATAAACTTACCCAATGTTTTAATGCCTAAATCCAGATAAAATTTAAACTTTTCAAGGGTTCCTCCGTCCCTCTTGTCCTCAACCTTTTTTTCCTTAACAGCTTTTTTTACGGGCTCTGCTATCTCTTTTTCCGGGGCTGGGTATATACGTGCGTTGTAGAAGAGGATTGATATCCAGACCTCAGCGCCTTCACTACCATATTTGGCCGAAATTCCTACTCTGACAAAGCTGATAGCTGTAACAAGCAGAAAAATTCCTACGAGAATATAGAGTCCAACCAAAGAAACACCCCCCTTTTATTCGGTAGAGTCTTCGACGCTGTATTCATCCAGAGCAATCTGGCCTTCCGCAATACCGTTTGGATCCTCCAGTTGAGGGAGATCGTCAATGGATGATATGCCGAATGCCCTTAAAAAACCAGGTGTTGTGCGCAGCAAGTGGGGGCGCCCGGGTACATCCAATGTGCCACATTCCTCAATAAGACCCCTATCAAGGAGTGTGCCAACAGACCCATAGCTGTCCACACCGCGGATTTGCTCGATGTAGGCCCTAGTGGTGGGCTGATAGTAAGCAATTATAGATAGCACTTCAAGTGCTGCACGGGATATCTGCGGGGGCTTTTTTGAGTTAAGAACTTCCTTTATAACTTCAGAGTATTCTGCACCGGTGACCATTTGATAGGAGTCCTCAAGGCGAATGAGCCTTATTCCTCTGCGGTTAAACCGGTAGTAGTCACTTAAGTTTTTAAATATCATTTCAAGGGTGCTCTTGTCTACGTCCAATACCGAGGAGAGCTTTTCTACAGACACAGGGTCCCCCGCTGCAAATAGTATTCCCTCCAAAGCGTTTTCTATGTCTTTTATTTCCATTTATATCTCCAACCGTGCATCTTTAGTGTCTGATTTGTAAATGATATCAAAGTCATCCCCACTCTGGTTGATTTCTGCACGGCTATCCTTGCAGAGCTCAAGTACAGCCAAAAATGTTGCAACTATTTCCGACCTGCTGCGACATTTTGATACCAACTGCTTTAAGCGTGTAACGGGGGTAAAAATGAAGCGTTGAATAATTTCCGTAATTTTTGCCGATACGGGATATTCCTCCTTACCCACAATTCCCTTAAATGATGAGATAGGTGGAGGTAGCTTCTGCTTAGTACGCAGACGCATCTGCAGCATAGCTTCAGGGAGCAGTTCTGAACTGTGTACATAGGCATATTCATTATCAGTTTCAATGGGTTCCGGCTGCTTTACAAAGATCTTTCTGCCAATATCCGAGCGGTTGCCCAAATATTCCACGCCAAACTGCATTTTTTGATATTCAATCATCCTGCTGCGCTCTTCAAGGGATTTAATAAGCTGTTCCATCTCCTCCTGGGTTTCTGCGTCATCCAGCTGAAGAAGCATTTTTGTTTTTATGTACACCAGGTGCGCCGCCATACTTACAAAATCACTAGCTGACTCCAGGTCCAATTGTTCCCTGATGTGGAGGTACTCCAGGTATTGATCCAAAATGTCTGAGATAACTATATCCTTAATTTGAATTTTGTTCTTTGAAAGAAGGTTTAAGATGAGATCCAGAGGACCTTCAAAGTCATCATAGCCCTCAGAGCTCTTAACCACATTTTCCAGCTTAAAAGTAAGGGATTCCATTAGACACCTCGGTTCAAAATAGAGTTAAAGGTAGGTTTGCAACATACCAAATAGCTTGTATAACAGCATTGATAGCCATACTCAGAGGTCCGGACAACACATTGAGATACACAATGAGCATCAGCAGAATAAAACCATACCGTTCATACCTCAAAATGGTGTAATAGTATTTGTCAGGGAGCATGGCAATCAGGATTTTGGACCCGTCAAGGGGCGATATTGGAATGAGATTAAATACCCCAAGGCCAACGCTAACAAATGCGGTGTACATTAGAAGGTTATATATAACGTTTGTGACAGGTGTAAGCGGTGCGATACGGTACAAAATTCCATGAAGGAAGAGCATAACAAATGCAAGAATAAAGTTAGACACGGGTCCTGCAAGCGATGTCAAGGCCATATCACGCTTAGGGTGTTTGAAATACCTAGTGTCAACCGGCACAGGCTTGGCCCAACCAAATCCTGCTACAATGAGAAGTAGCAAGCCTACAGGGTCTATGTGCTTGATGGGATTTAGACTGATCCTACCCCTCTGCATGGCTGTAGGGTCACCCAGTCTGTAGGCGGCATAACCGTGTGAGCACTCATGAACAGTTATACATATGAGCGCCGCGGGTATAAAGTACAGATTTAGCCCTTTAAGCAAATTTGACAGAAATCCCAAAAACATACCTCCGAAACGCTGTTCAACACATCTCTTAATGTTTAGAGTATATCAGCAACTGCCCTGAAATACAAGCAAAATGTCCTTGCGGATAGGGCCAAAGAGTAATATAATGAAGGTGCAGCAACAAGAAATGCAACTAAGTAAAGGAGGGCAACCATATGTCCACTAAGAAATTGATCACCATAAACAGACAGTTTGGAAGCTATGGCCGTAAAATCGGTTCAATGCTTGCCTCTCAGCTAGGAATCAGGTATTATGACAGGGATCTAATTACCCTTGCAGCCCAAGAGAGTGGCTTCACTGAGCAACTTTTTGAGAACGCTGATGAAAAACCTACAAATAGCCTGCTTTACTCAATTGTCATGGGTTCCTACATCAACAGAGGTTGGTTCTATCAAGGTGATAACGTCTTCTCCGCAGAAAAACTTTTCTCAATACAGGCGGATGTCATAAACAAGGTGTCCAAGGAGTCCTGCGTAATTGTTGGCCGTTGTGCTGACTATCTCCTGCGTAATGACCCCGCTCTTGTCACCGTATTTACCCACGCTCCCCTCCCCTTCAGAATGGACGCAGTTCGTAAAGAACGTACTGAGCTCTCTGATAAGGAGCTTGAGCTGCTAATAAACAGGACAGATAAAAACCGTGCTAACTACTACAACTTTTATACCGGTAAGAATTGGAAAGACCCCCAAAACTACAACCTCTCAATAGACGTAGAAGCATCAGGCATTGAAGGCTCTGTAGAACTCATCACTAAGCTCTTGGAGGTCAGGGGCAAACTATGAGGGTACTCTTTATTGGCGGAACCGGGCTCATCAGCACAGCAGTCTCAAAATTGGCGCTAAGTTCCGGCATATCTCTTACCTTACTTAATCGCGGCAAAAATAAAAACCATGACCTTAGCTCAGCAGAAACCATAACTGCTGATATTAATGACATACAGTCCGTTAAATCCGCTCTCAAAGGCAGACAGTTTGATGCTGTAGTAAACTGGATAGCATTTAAGAAGTCTGACGTAGAGCGTGACTTTGAACTCTTCTCCGGTATCACTGGCCAGTACATCTTTATCTCGTCGGCCGCCGCATATCAAAAGCCATCAAGCCGTTACCTCATCACAGAATCCACACCCCTAGCCAACCCCTTCTGGGAATACGCCAGAAATAAAGCTGAGTGTGAGGAGTATCTCTACAATCGCTACAAAAACGCATCCTTCCCCGTCACGGTTGTCAGGCCATCCCACACTTACGGGTCACACAAAGTTATCTTCCCCCTGACGGGAGCCAAAACAAATTGGACCTATATAAACCGTATGCTGTCCGGCAAAGAAACCGTAGTGCATGGTGATGGAAAATCCCTATGGACCGTCACCCATAACACTGACTTTGCCAAGGCACTCGTAGGTCTTCTAGGCAACCACTCCGCTATAGGCCACTCATTCCACATAACATCTGATGAGGCCCTCACCTGGGACAACATCATTAGTATACAAGCAAGCATCCTCTGTGTCCCGGCAAACATTATCCACATCCCCTCAGACTTCATTGCACATGTGCTGCCGTACTACCGTGGCCCTCTTTTGGGTGACAAAGCGGAGAGTGTAGTCTTTGATAACACAAAAGTAAAAAGCTTTGTTCCTTCATTTATTTGCACCACACCCTTCAGTATAGGCATCCGGAACTCTCTGGAAACCCTTATGTCAGACCCTTCTCTCCATGTTGTTGATGAGGAATACAACAATAACATGGACACACTCATCTCACGCTACAGAGTCATTTATTAGTAAACAGAAAGGTACCACTGCCCATGAAGACATATGTTCTTGCATCGGTAATTGTCCCCAACACCAACATCATTGTGCTTGTCTCCCTGGGAGTTCTCTGCATATTTGGTCCAATAGTTGGGTTTACCGCATTTAGGAAGAAATTTGATCTGGAATATATACCCTTCTTCACTGGCGTGGGAGTCTTTCTGGTCATCTACCTCTTCATGCAGCGTTCACTTGGTTCCTACCTCATGAGTGAGGGCTCAGACTTCTATGACAGCATGATATCAAATCCGGCACTCTATATGATTTTTTCCGGAGTATTTACCGGTGTCTTCCAGTGCGGAGGTAGGTACATAGCTTTACTGCTCCTAAAAAGAAAGTATACAAACTACCAGACCTCATCTGCGTTGGCACTTGGCTACGGAGCTACAAGGCTCATGTTCATGTTAGGCGTGAGCTACATCACATACGCATGGCTATCATTTGGCAACAACTACCAGGTCATCTCAGACCTCCCCTCCTCCGAAACTCTCTCCAACCTCTTCATCCAGCTGTCCAGAGCCACCCCTATGTTCTTTTTTGGAGAATTCTACGGAGAACTCATATCTATATGTTTACAGTTAGGTCTGACAGCACTCGTTTGGCAAGCAGTCAATAAACCAGGTAGCACATACTTTCTCTTTGCCGCCATTGTGTTCAGTATAATAATGAACGCTCCTATCGCCCTGAGAGACGTCGCCGTTATCACAAACAACTCACTTATCTATATGCTGCTCACACTGTTTGCCGTTATCACCCTCACTATTGCCTCAATAATTAAGAAGGCAGACATGCGCAGCAAGACAGTTTCGGCAGACCCCTTCTCCCTCTTTTAAAAACCCAAAAAGGCGCAAAAAGACTGCCAATTTAGATTTACTAAATTGGCAGTCTTTAATGGAGGCGCCACCCAGATTTGAACTGGGGGTAAAGGATTTGCAGTCCTCTGCCTTACC
>CAZIVK010000031.1:0-9967 GCA_964542515.1 uncultured Oscillospiraceae bacterium
GTTTGCAGCTATTGATATTCCAATTCCTGTACCGCAAATAATTATCCCAAGTTTACACTCCCCTGAGACTATCGCATTTGCAGCTTTTTCTCCATAAATGGGGTAATCCGTGCGCTCCCCGTTATTTCCCAAATCAATAAAATCATAACCCCGGGCATCAAGGAATTTCTTTATCTCCTCTTTTAGGGGGTACCCCGCATGGTCACTGGCAATGGCGATTTTAAGTTTGTTCATTTCTACCTCCCATATAATTCCCTATCTAAATTTTTATGAACTTGGGTTCTCTTTTGCTATATACGGTTACATACTTGAAACCCGATGACCTCAGTATGTCGTATCCTTCACGGATTCCTGCGCCTATATGGTGCGCCTGGTGGGCGTCTGATCCAACGGTGATGATCTCCCCGCCACACTCCCGGTATAGCTTAACCAGGTCAGGAGAGGGCATTGTAGAGCCGAGCTCCTGTCTTAGACCCGATGTGTTGATTTCAATTCCATTTCCGTTTTCTATCAGTGCTTTGAAAATAGTGCGGATTTCATCATAGTACCCTGAAAAATCAATGTCCATGCTTCCCCTGCCGCGCATATACCTGAGGGGATAGCTCAGATGTCCAAGTACGTCAAAGCCTGTGAAGTTTACAAAATCCAAAAGCTCTGCAAAGTAGCGCCTAATATATGAGTGACAGGTGTCCATATCCGGGTAGGGCAATAAATAGAAATCTAGTTCATCTGCCAGGTTGTGCAGTGAACCAATAATGAAATCATAACGTGGATCCCTATAAAGCTTTTGGGCCGCCTCTTTATTTTGTGTAGCTTGGCCTACTTCACTCCCAGATATAAGTTTTAGTCTGCCGCCAAACTCTTCCTTTGCCTCAGCAAACTCTACAAAAAACTCCTCCAAAGGAAAATCATAGGGTGTGCCGTTCCAACCGTTAACATCGCTGTGGTCTGTGATGCATAGTTCTGATAGGCCGGCACCAATAGCACTTCTGCAGAGCTCGGCAATGGTGTTCTCCCCGTCCGGCGATAGGTGTGAATGCGTATGATAATCTGCAAAAAACATATATCCGTCTCCAAATAAAATAAATAAAAATCCTAAAATGGCCACGAGGGTAACCAGCCCAAAAACAGGTCAGCGTACCTCTCCGAGATAGTTAGTCCGGAAAGAGCCGGATAGAACAATACAAAAAGTGCTACCGACAGTCCACATAGTATATATGTGAGAGCTCTCTTTTTTGGCACCTCTGAAATAAAGTTGTTTGCAACCCAGCACAGCGCCAGCACAAGAAAGACCATTGATGGAAAGTAGTGGTATGCAAAAGTTATTCTGGTAATGGCTACCCACGGTAGTAGCTGAGATGCGTAACCAATGAGTATGAAGAGACCTATATAGTCCTTCCTGTCCTTTATAAATTTAACCAGGAGGGAAATTATAGCAACCAGGCCCGCCCAGCACACTACAGGGTTTAAGAAAGCTCCAAACGATGACCTGAGTCCCGGTGCCGGATACTCCAAAAAGTATAATATGGGCCGTATATTAAAGATCCACATCCACCATCTTGAGGAGTAGCTATGTGCAGCGTCAACACCCTTGTGGTAGTTGAACATTCCTGTCTGGTTTTCCCAAACAAGCTTTAATGAAAGCGGCTCACCCATGCCCCGAGCATAAGGAATATAGCTAAAGTAGTATATGGCAGCAGATGCCACCACAAAAAACATAAGGCTTACGCCCATTATGGCGGCAAGTCTTTTAAGGTAGAGCTTTGTTTTACCAGCCAAAACAAGCCGTCTGCCTTCCATTACTAAATACAACACATATAGTACAACAAGACCTATGGCAGCATAAAATGCTGTCCACTTTGATGCAATCCCAAGGCCAAAGCTTAACCCACAAAGGGCAAGAGGCACCAGCTGTTTTGAGGCCTTGTCCTCAAAGCTAGATGATATGAAGTAGTACATAAAGAGATACATTTGAATTGTAAAAAATACTCCGTATGTGTCTATGGTAGCAATTCTTGTCTGAGTGAAATGCATAAAGTCAAAGGAAAAGAAAAGTGTTCCGATTACTGCAATAGATGTCTTGCCAAACAAGTTTTTAACAAATATATACATCATTGGAACCATGAGCGCCCCAAAGAGGGTTCCCACAAACCTCCAGCCAAAGGGGGTCATACCAAAGAGCTGAATTCCTATGGAGATGAGGATCTTCCCAAGGGGCGGGTGGGTGTTTTCATATGGCCTAATATCGTTTAGATGTTCGTATGCGGTCCTACCGTGGTAAATCTCATCAAAGTAGGTTGAGTTTAGGTATGATGAGTGTTCAGGAATGGTGTCAGCCTCATCAAAAAGTACCCCAGTGCCCTCCGTCAGGGCAAAGCTTGAGGGGTCTATCATCACTCCGTTTAGATCATAAAAGGCAACTTCACCCAATTCCATGGGTGTTTTTGTAGCGGTAAGCTTAACATACCTGACAGCGTCAAGCGGCTCCTCATATGTGTCAATAATCCACTTGAATGTTTTGGCGTAGTCCTGAACAAGACCCCCTTGCTCCTGCCAAACCACACCATCAGGGGATGTTTCAAAAGTATATCCGTCATCAGAGTGCCAGTTGCCGGTGTAGTGTGCAATCTTAGTGATTTGATGTTCAGAGGCCATGTCAATAATTACAGAGATCTTACCGGTTTTGAAGCGGTAAAATGTCTGGGGGTTTGTCATATCCCCCAGGTTAGTAAAGGCCACTAAAGCATAGATTATTGTCAGTGCGGCAATGAGAATGAAATCTTGTTTGTTTAGTCTTTTCACCCGGGGAAAGGATGGAGCTGGACGTTTTTCAATCAAATCCAGTATGTTTTTAGGGCGATGTGTGTCCTTAACATACTGATAGAAGTAATAGATTATAAATGCACATGTTAGTGCAGGAAGTAGATAGACAAAATATTGTGAAATATTCAATGATGATACTCCTCCATACCTGACTATTTTAATAGTAGCGATTATATTATATACTGTTTTATATCGGGAGACAACCCGTATTCTTTTATACACCAAGCCTAAAGTTTACAATGGTTCTGCCGATATATAATTATAAGGTTATGTTTATTTGAAATCAGTGGAGGGGTTACATGTCCAGAGAAGAAATATCCGAAATGACGGGAAGATATCTGACCTTTTTAGTTGAGGATCAGTCGTTCGGTGTCCCTATATCAGAAGTTGTACAAATAGTTGGTGTTCAGGAAATCACCAAGGTTCCACATTTTCCTCCCTACGCCAAGGGAGTAATAAACCTGAGAGGTTTAATTATACCTATTGTTGACATCAGGCTCCGCTTTGATAAGCCGGAAATCCCATATACAGAGCGCACCTGCATAATTGTCACAAACATACGTGACAGGCACATTGGCCTAGCAGTTGACAATGTTGATGATGTCCTCTCCATTGGAGATGAAGCCATATCTCCACCGCCAAAACTGTCAGATGAAGTTTCAGACAACTTTATTTCAGGTGTAGGGCGTAACGGTTCACAGGTTATTCTCTTGTTGGACACCTCAAAAATCCTTAAAAAGTCTGAGTTGGAGTCCATTATACCCCCTGAAGAAAACTAAACGCACATTAATATGGGCGTATCAAGGAGGCACAAAGCCACTTGATACGCCCATTTTGTTTAAACTTAGATCAATTTGACTGTGTAGTATACAGCTAAAATGAACAGATACCCAAACAGTACAAATATGAGGTAGTACGCCAACGATATGCCAAAGATAACTGCAAAAAATACTGCCAAGGCTGTAACAGCTATACTTAGATACAGCAAAAGGTAGTTTGAGCTTTTAGTAAGTATTTTCTTGCCTTTGAGCTCACCACTATTTTTCCGAAGCATAGATAATATGCCTGCAGCCACTATAAGTAGGATTATTGCTGCCAGTGAAAAGAAAAATACTCTGCTGTTCAAAATGGAAGTGAGGTTAGCTCCTAGTATACCACTGAAACTTGACTTGCTAATAAGCCACATCCAGATGCCGCCTACTGTTGTCAGAACCGATATAAGGAAGAAGTCTGTGGAGTAGATAATGTAAACCAGCGCAAGTACCGTAACGATAGGAACCATAATGTACATGGCTTTCACGCCGTCCACAAAGTATCTGGCAACTAAAAAAGCGCAAACAGCAGATGCTCCTGCAACAATTGCGAGGTTTTTCCCGCGAACAACTTTGTACTCCTGCTTAATACCAGCTTTAGTAGTGCGCACTTCCCATATTACACCTAATATAGAGATTACTGCAAACACACCTGCTGCTACATAGACTATTTTCTGAGTGACAAACATGGTATCAAAGGAGCGGTATCCTCTGTAAGTGAGCATAAGTCCGACTATAATAAAAAACGCAGCAGTGAATATCCCTAGTATTTTGTTTGTTATATAGTCGTCATAGGTGGTAGTTTTTTTCTTGCTCATTTTTCCATCCTTTCTTTTATCCCATCACAAATAATCACATTGATAATTCATGACCTGTGCACGCAGTGTGGTAATGAATAATTGACAGTGCACACACGGCCACTTTGTTTAGACGCTTCAAGCGCAATTTTGTTCCAGCGTACCTCCACACCTCTGAGAGCTACATGTCATTTTACCAAAGCACCTGGCTTTAATCAAGCTTTATTTATACCACACACATAGTCACAGGGTAAATGCATTAGGGAGAAGGTCGCTAAAACTATAGCGTCTATACTCCCCAGCATTGTTTGCGCACAAAAATATCAGGTCATCAGTGAACTCTATTAGGAACTGCCTGCATATACCGCAGGGCACACAGAAATCACTGTTTGATCCTACAATTGCTATTTTGGTGAACTTCACTTTACCTTGAGACACCGCGTGGGCCGCGGCGGTCCTTTCGGCACAAATTGTAGCGCCGTAGGTGGCATTTTCCACATTACATCCGGTGATCACACTGCCGTCCTCACAGAGAAGAGCCGCCCCTACGCTAAACTTAGAGTAGGGTGCATAGGCATTGTCTTTTGCGAGCATTGCCAGCTGAACGAGTTTTTCATCGGTCATCAAAGCCCACCTCGTCCATCACAATATACTGGGGCCGTCCTTTGCTCTCATCAGCCATCCTACTTAGGTATTCCCCAAGAATTCCAATCACTAAGAGTATAAGTCCGTCAACCAGAAGCAGCGCACCCGCCACATAATAAAGGAGCGATACACCGTATCCTCCCAATACATTTAGTATAATTATGACAACAAAATACAACAAGGATAGTATTCCGACGCCTATTCCCAAGCCCGTTGTCAGTTTTAGTGGTTTATAGGAGAAGGATGTCAGACCGTCGACCGCCAACTTTATCATCTTTTTCAGGGGGTATTTGGTCTCTCCGGCAAACCGCTCCTCACGGATGTACTCTACAGCCGTCTGATTAAAACCAATCCAGCTGATCAGTCCACGCACGTACCGGTTTCTTTCCGGCATTGACTTGAGCACATTCAGTACTTTTCTGTCAATAAGGCGGAAGTCCCCTGTGTCCACCGGAATCTTTACGTCTGTCAGTGAATCCAGTGTACGGTAGAATACCTTTGCAGTAAACTTCTTAAAGGCCGTCTCACCTTTGCGCACAAGCCTCTTACCGTATACAACGTGGTAGCCTTCCTTCCACTTTTCAATCATCTGTGCAATGACCTCGGGGGGATCCTGCAAGTCGGCATCTATTACCACAATGGCTTCACCCACGGCGTAGTCCATTCCAGCTGTTATTGCAACCTGGTGGCCAAAATTACGTGAAAACCCTATCACCTTTACTGCTGAGTCAGAGTCTGCCAAGGCCTTTAGCTTGCTTACGGTTGAGTCGGCACTGCCGTCATTTACAAAAATAAGCTCGTAGCTCTCACCTAAACCGTCCATAACCTTCTTAAGCCTGCGACAACTCTCCTCTATAACTTCCTCCTCGTTATAGACGGGGATAACAACCGAATACTTAACATTCATGCTTATACACCTCCATAACAGATTATACCCCAATTACACTGCCGGGGATCTCTTTTTGCTCTCTCCTTTTGTAAAGTGCTACAAGACACAAAACCATAATTGCTACAGAGCCCACAATAAAGGGGATATACTGTGCCGGGGACACCGCTACAACTTCATCAGTTGACGGTACAAGGTAGTTCAGTGCCACACTTAGGCCGTTATAAGTCATATGGAGTATAACGGGTGCAACAAAGTTACCGCTCCAAATATAGACAAGTCCTAAAACTGCTGAAGCAGGAAGGACATATAGGATCTGAAGGGGAATGAGATGCACTCCCGCAAAGAGCAGTGTCTGAAGTATAAAGGCAACCGTAATATGCATCCGGCGGCGCATAACATTAAAGGACATCCCTCTAAATATCAGCTCCTCCGTTATAGGGACAAGTACGGCGGTGGACAGGAAGGTCAACCAAAAGTTTTGGCCTATTATAACATTTCCTACAAGTTCCTCATACTCCGCAAGTACACTTTCAGGAATGGGTACGACGCTCATAATATACACCGTAGCAAGGTTCATGGAAATACCTAGTACTATTAGCAAGGCCACTTCAGCCACAGGTATAGGCTTAATAACCAGTGTTTCACGTCCGCCTGACCTCCTGACCAACAGGACAATAACAACAACAATGCAAGTGACAAGACATGAAAATATTGTAATGAGCTGGATAGATTGCCCTGACAGGAATGAAGTGAGGCCATCTGTAGTGCTAGGATCTATTAATCCGGCCACTCCGCTGCCAATTCCGATTCCAACCATGTAAACAACTGCGGCATACATGGAAACAAGTGCCTGACTCCCTAAGTAGAGCGCAGGATACAGCAGCGCGTGAAGAAATGCGACTATAGCTTTTTTCAAAATAATCCTCCCTTATTTCTCTACATGCGGAACATTACGGACTCCTTTTTAAACATTCTCAGTGTGAACACCAATACCACCAAAAGGAACACGCCCGACGACAGGATTGCAATCCCTATCAAATCATATCTAATCACTCCACCCAAAATCATCTTAAGGGCACCGATTACGTTTAGCACAGGTACGGTCATCATCCATGTCTTTACGTCACCCGCCTGCATGTACATTGTTGCAAATGCGGGAAGCATACCACCCAACATAACAAATGTTGAATAGGAGGACGCCTCTTTGGTAGTTCTAGACCAGGTGGAGATGGTCACGTGTATGCCGCTGTAAATCAGGGTAAGTAGAAGAACTAGAAGTATACAGAGTATAATAATTACCGGAGGGAGCTTAAGTGTTACCTCCTCAATACCCATTGTCAGCATTTCAGGGAAGAGTATATATCCCACTCCCATGCCGATAACCATCATCAGTGTGGTTCCAATTCCAAATATATTTGTTGATATAAACTTTCCAAGTAGAACGGGCAGTCTTCCTGCACGTGTAGTGAGCAGTGGCTCAAAGGTTTTTCTCTCCTTTTCTCCTGCAAACATATCAACAGCAGCGGCCATACTGCCTGAGGAGAGAAATATGACAAGCATCATGGGCAGGACCATACTCATATATAGACCGCCTGACCCCACCTCATTTACCTCTCCAGTCAACACAGAGACATTTTCAACACTTAAGTTTACCGCATAGAGCTCAGCCAAATCAATTCCCAAATCAGCAAGTCTCCGGTTAAGCTCAAGGGCGTTATATTTACTGATAATCCCACTTACATAGCTCTGGCTGTTTGTGGAGGCCATTTTAGATTCATCAAAGTAGAGCTTAAGCTCTACAGAGTCCCCACCGTTTGTAGACGTTGCATCAAGGATAAGTTTTACATCACCATCTTCAAGTGCTTTGACGGGGTCATCAGATGGAACAAGCTTAATACCCTCAGCGTCAAGGAATATTTCATTGTTCAGTATGTCCATTACATCTTCTGAGCTACTCACCTCACGTGAAATAGCAATTGTAGTATCATTGAGGACCTCCTCCTCCATGCCTGAAACGGCGCTACCCATTATACCAAACATGAGCGGATAGAGGATTATTGGCAGAAGTATACCTGTGATTATTGTACGTTTGTCCCGGAGCATATCCAGGATCTCCTTTTTTATCACTATGCCTATATACTTAGTACTCATTATTTTCACCTGCTAACTTAAAGAATACCTCCTCAAGGTTTTTACAGCCGTAGCTTGCACATAGCTCGGGTATTGTTCCGACTCCCAGGAGTTTACCCTCCTTCATTATGCCGACCCTATCACAGAGACGCTCAATTACGCTCAGGGTGTGGTCCGATAGGATTATGCATTTGTTGTCCGCGCGACACCTCTCAATAAATTGCATTACATCATTTTTAGCAGTGACGTCTAGGCCGACGGTTGGCTCATCAAACAGCATTACAGCGGGATTGTGCACAATGGCCCTTGAGAAAGCGACCTTTTGGCGCGTCCCCTTAGAGAGCTTTCCGGCCGGTTTATCCAGAAATTCAGTAAAGCTAAAAGCTTTTGCAAGACTGTCAATCCTATCGTTTGAAGCGGCTCTCTCCATACCATTGAGTTCAGCAAAATAGCGGATATTTTCCCGGGCAGTTAGGCGGTCATACAGACCTGTGTCACCACCAAAAAGTAATCCAATGTTGCGGCGTGCCTCATCAGGATTCTTACTTATGTCATAGCCTTGAACATTTGCGGTTCCCGTTGTAGGTTCCAACATTGTAGCAAGCGTGCGTAGTGTGGTTGTTTTCCCGGCACCATTTGCCCCCAGCAGACCAAATATTTCACCACTCTGCACAGAAAAACTGATATTGTCTACCGCCTTCACCTTACCAAAATGTTTTGAGAATTGGTTTACCTCAACCATAGTTGCACCTCAATATTAAAAATTTATAGTACACAAAAGCTAATAACGCATAGGACAATACAGTCAACGATATCACTTGGAATAGGAGCATGTGGTGCTTTGTCTTGTGCCTCACGGTATAGAACCCAACAAGAACACCGGCTCCACCAAATGTAAGTGCAAAGTTTCTAAATACACGCTCCGGGGTCCTCCTCATGTTTCTACGTGCTGCTTTCTTGTCCTTAGCCACAACAACAAAAGCCACAACATTCCACAGGAGAACTACTAACAAAATCCATTCCACTATCCGGCCACCTCACCCATAAGAATACTGCCATCATCCCCAACAATCTTTACAGGGACTATCTGGCCTCTCAATCCGGCACCCTCCACACATGTCTCAATGTAGTTTTCTGTATGTCCGTATACATGACCGTCACGCTCAGTCTCAAACAATACTTCAAGTACGCGGCCGTGTTGCCTTGCCAGGTAATCCTTGCGTGTACCCTGTGCTACAACTGCTGCCTGTGCTGTGCGCTGAGCCTTAATGCTCTTTGGTACCTGATCCGGCATTTGGGCTGCCTTAGTGCCCTCCCTTATGGAGTACGGGAAAATATGAACTGCGCTAAATCCTATACTTTTCATGAAATCAAGTGACTCCGCAAATTCATCTTCAGTCTCACCGGGGAATCCAAATATGATGTCAGTTGTGATGCCGGGATCCCCAAAATAGCGGCGTAAAAGCTCAACAACGCGGGCATACTCCTGAGGGGTATACTTCCTACGCATCCGCTTAAGCACACTTCCGCTTCCGCTTTGAAGTGACAGGTGGAAATGTGGGCAGATGTTTGGCAACTTGGCAATAACTTGTATAAATTCCTCCGTTACCATGCTGGGTTCTAGAGACCCGAGCCGTATCCGACTCCCCACCGCTGCGTTACACACAACCTCCGTGAGCTCAGCCAGACTGCTCCCTATATCCGTTCCGTATGATGATATTTCAATTCCAGTCAGTATAATTTCACGATATCCTTTTTCAGCAAGACCTACAGCCGCTGCTGCAGCTCTATCAAGGGACAGAGATCTGGAAGGTCCCCGTAAATAAGGTATGATACAGTAAGAACAGAAATTCACGCAGCCGTCCTGCACT
>CAZIVK010000032.1:0-9868 GCA_964542515.1 uncultured Oscillospiraceae bacterium
TGGACGTATTCACCAAATGCCTCTGCAGCGTCGAGGTCGGGCAATAGGCAGAGGACGTGAACTTCCTCGGCTGTTGTAAGCTCAAGAGCAGGAACAGACACTATCCCCACCTCAGCTGCTGCTCTGGCAAAGGCCCTACAATTCTTAGTGCTGTTGTGATCCGAAATGGCAACTATCTTTTTCCCGCCAAGCATAGACATACCGGCAATAGCCGATGGCGTCATTTCAGTGTCACCACAGGGGGATAGACATGAGTGTATGTGAAGATCACTTTTGTACTTCAATTGCTCACACCCCAAGAACTTCATGTATTTTCCAAGAGACTTCGTAGGCGCTCATTGGCGTTTTGTAGACGGAAGCTCCTATTATATCGAACTTTTTCATGAGGGAGTCATCCGGATTTACTCCCTCTGCAAGAATAATGCAGGAGGCTTCAATCATTTCCGATACTGCGGCAACATTTATATTTGACATGATGGTGATCCATGCGCAGTCCGACCCTGCTCTGCCCATGACCCAACTCAACAAATCCCCTACATAGCAGGTTTTGATTTGGCGGTCCGGGCTCCCGTTGTGAATAAGTTCAAGGTTTAATTTCTGTGCAAGTTCATTTACAGTCATGCTATATACCCTCTTCAACATCATCTGTGCGTCTAAACGGAGGTGGCAGATAAGAATCAGCGTCACCGCCGCCCGTCAAGTACTGCATGCGTTCGCGCATCTTGAAAATACAGTCCTCCTCAGCGGCGTAGCCTAACACTATATCCTCTGCCAAAGCTCTGCAGGACGGAGCTCCGCAGGAACTACAATCCAAACCGGGGAGTCCCTTATCCAACTCCTTGATTCTGTTGTACTTCTCCATGGCGACCCTTCTATCATCATCAAGCTGCATACTGGGGAAGCTTTCGAATTCCTTGTCCGAAAGTATTCTGGATGAGACTATATCCTCCCCAGCTACTTTATTTTTACTTACCGGCAGATATTTCATAAGCCTCATAATTCTGGATTTTGCCGCGTATGGATTTTCGACCGTCAGGCATCCACCCACACACCCCTGCGTGCATGCATTGAGCTCCAGAAATTCTACTTCAGGAAGCATACCGTTTTCAACATCCTCAAGTACATGAATTATGTTTTCAATGCCGTCAACAGCCAAATGTCTGTCATTTAGAAGTGCTGACGACTCACCGCCTATCCGAGCCCAACCTATTCCGATAATACCGGATTTGCTCAACTGTGGAGGATCCGTTATTTTTTTCATGGGTCCAAGTAGCCTCAGGTAGATGTCTGTCATTGACAGGGATCCATCCATTACAGGCTCCTTTAAGGTTAGTGGGTTTCTGGCAGATGTAACTTTAGCAGGACATGGAGTTATGAAAAAGACGCCTATCTGATCCGGTCTGAGACCTGTCTTCTTCACGGCCTCCTCCCTGGCAAGGATTGCAGAAATTTCAACCGGTGCTACAAAATCAAGAAGATTTGTAATAAGTTTGGGAAACCTCATGCAAATAAGCCGGACTGCAGCCGGACAAGCAGATGATATCAGAGGGAGCGGTTTGTCCTTTGATAGCTTGTCTACAGTTTTACGGGTGAGGTCGGAAATCATTTCAGCCCCCCGAGAGACCTCGTACACATCATCAAATCCAATGTCCAGCAGTCCCTGAAGAACGATATTCACATTTGTTAAAAACCTAAACTGACCGTAGAGCGACGGTGCTGGTAGGGCAACTTTATATTCAAACTCATCAAGCTTTTCAAAGGGGTCGCAAATGGCTTTTTTTGCGTGATGTGGGCAGACACGTATGCACTGACCACAATCTATACAGCGCTCTTTTAGTATATGGGCTTTACCGCGCCTGACCCGTATTGCCTCAGTAGGACAATGCTTGATGCACGTTGTACAACCTTTACACCTATTGGTGTCCAGTGTTACAGAGTTTTGCAGTTTCATTAGGAGCCCCCCTCTGCCGGCTTTATGTACATTGTGATGGTGGTCCCCACGCCCAATTCACTTGTAACAATAAGCTCATCAGAATATTTCTTCATGTTAGGTAACCCCATACCGGCGCCAAACCCTAATTCACGTACAGTTTGAGTAGCAGTAGAATATCCCTCTTTGATAGCGAGTTCAATGTCCGGTATTCCGGGTCCCGTGTCCCTAAGAACTATTTCTATGTTCTTCTCATGAATATATACATTTGCTTCCCCGCCGTTAGCGTGGATAACCATGTTGATTTCACCTTCATACATACAGATCGCACACCTTTTGATGGTTTCACTGTCAAATCCAAGCCAACGGAGTACTCTCTTTACCTCCCCCGATGCCTCTCCGGCAGAGGTGAAATCGTCTCCGTCAACAACAAAATGTAGATGTACCGGCTCCACAGCCATTACTCAGACCCAACCAGTCCGGAGGAATAAAGCTTCCCGCAGGCTGAGTACATTCTTAGTTTTGTTGCAAGGAGGACAATCCCTCTTTTGCTCGCCAGGTCAATTATTTGGGCATCGGGCTTTTTTCCACGGACAAATACTATACAGCGCATATCCATCATGTCTGCAGTTCTTACAACCTGGGGATTGACCAGTCCGGTGAGAAGTACCGACTGCTCCTTGACGTAGGCAAGTACGTCACTCATCAAATCAGCGCCACAAGCGGACAGGACCTCTGTATCAAGCATATCTTCACCCGCATATAGTGACGCATTAAGAATCTCCTTAACCTCTTTTATCTGCATTTTATTCTCCATTTCTCAAAACCTTTATTTTAGGTAAATTTAAAAGAAATAATTATACAGTTTGATTATACATTCAAATTTCAACCATATCAAGGCTAAATAATTGTCCTGTTAATAAATTGACATCCTTACTTCATGCGTGTATAATGTTTTAGTACACTAATGTGTTATTATTTAAAATTAAGAGAGGTAAACGCTATGGGACACGACAGAATATTTAACTTCTCAGCCGGACCGTCCATGCTCCCCGAATCGGTCCTCGAAAAGGCTGCATCAGAACTTATCAATTACGGCGGCTCCGGCTGCTCTGTTATGGAGATGAGTCACCGATCATCCGAATATGACGCAATCATAAAATCGGTCGAATCCAAGCTGCGCCTCGCTATGGACATCCCTGACAACTACAGTGTTCTTTTCCTTCAAGGCGGAGCCACTATGCAGTTTTCAATGGTTCCCTTAAACCTAATGGGAAAGACCGGCAAGGCTGACTACGCTATCACCGGCAACTTCTCAAACAACGCAGCTAAAGAGGCCGCAAAATATGGTCAGGTCAACATAGCCGCAACATCAAAGGACAAAAATTTTGCCTACATTCCGTCACAATCCGAACTCAAACTGGATGAAGACGCCTCATATTTCCATTACTGCATGAACAACACCATCTATGGATCAAAGTGGAACTACATACCTCAAACTAACTCACCACTGGTATGTGACATGTCCTCCTGCATTCTTTCCGAGCCTGTGGATGTCTCCAAGTTTGGCATTATCTACGCCGGAGCACAAAAAAACATGGGCCCTGCGGGTCTTACTGTAGTAATTGTCCGCAATGATCTTGACTTCTGCCCGCCAGAATACGCTCCAGTACTACTTAAATACACTGATATGATCAAGAGCTCCTCAATGTACAACACTCCCCCTACATACGGCATTTATGTGCTGGGTCTTGTGCTTGACTGGATTGCTGACCTTGGCGGAGTCGCAAAATTGGCTGAACTGAACAGGAAAAAAGCAGCTCTTCTCTATGACAGACTTGATCGCAGCCAGCTTTTCAAACTTGGAATCGACCGTGAATTCAGATCCATAATGAACGTCACCTTCACAACAGGGGACCCGGATCTTGACAGCCAGTTCGTAAGCGGCGCAACAAAGGCCAGACTTACTACACTAAAAGGACACCGTGCAGTTGGTGGCATGAGAGCCTCAATCTACAACGCAATGCCCTATGAAGGCATAGAGGCACTCGTTGCCTACATTGACAAATTCGAAGCAGAAAGGCAGTGACCACCATGTACCGGATTAAAACTTTAAACAAAATATCGCCTGATGCACTAAAAAAGCTTGCTGCAAAAGGTTATGAGGTAGGAAATGATACCGCCTCCCCCGAAGCACTACTCATCCGCTCCGCAGACCTCCACTCCTATGATTTCACACCTGAAATCAGCTGTGTTGTCCGTGCAGGAGCAGGTACAAATAATGTCCCTATCAAAGCATGTTCAGAAAAGGGCATAGTTGTTTTTAACACTCCCGGAGCTAACGCTAACGCTGTCAAGGAGCTTGTAATATGTGCTCTCTTCCTCTCCTCGCGTGATATTATTGGAGGAATAGAGTGGGCTAAAGGCCTTGTTGGCAAAGGTGACGTCATGCCCCTTGTAGAAAAAGGAAAGAGTCAGTTTGTCGGTCCGGAAATCAGCGGAAAGACCCTGGGAGTAATCGGCCTTGGCGCCATCGGGAGCATTGTTGCTAACGCTGCTGTATCACTTGGCATGACATCACTTGGATGTGACCCGTACATTTCAGTTGACGGAGCTTGGAGCCTGTCCCGGGCAGTAGAACACTCCCCTGACTACGACACAGTCTTTTCACAGTCTGACTACATTTCCCTTCATATCCCTGTCACACCGGAGACCCGCTCATTCTTGAATGCGGAAACCTTTGCTCGTATGAAACCCGGTGTCCGCATAATCAATTTGGCTCGCGGTGAACTCGTCAATGAGGATGATCTTATTGAAGCCATGGACAGCGGAATAGTTTCCTGTTATGTCACAGACTTCCCAAGCGAAAGACTCATAGCCCACAAAAATGTTATTGCCCTTCCCCACCTGGGAGCATCCACACCTGAAAGTGAAGAAAACTGTGCCACTATGGCTGTTGACCAGGTCGCAGATTTCCTTGAAAACGGAAACATTCGTAACTCCGTTAACTTCCCGGAAGTCTCTGCTCCACGCGCAGGTATAGCCCGTGTATGTCTAACACACAGGAACATACCAAACGTCCTCACCCGTGCCACATCGGCCTTATCAACACTTGGAATCAACATCTCCAACATGGTAAACAAGTCCCGCGGGGAGTATGCCTACACTATCATTGACGTGGATTCACCCGTAGGTGAAGACGTCATAAAAAACATAGAGTCTCTCACCGGTACACTCTATATAAGAGTATTGAGCTAAGGTATCTTCACAATTCAAAAGGTTCGCCACACGGTTAAGTGCGGCGAGCCTTTTATTTGTTGTTTACAGCTTATATGCATCCGGGAATGGGCAGATATTCTTTGTATCCAGAATAACTTTATCTTTAAGCTTATTCATACTGTCTTTTATCTGGCCGTGACCAACCATAATTACAACGAGGTCTGTGTCATTCAAGAACTCATCAAAGTCAAGTACTTGACCTTCTACAATTACCGTTTTTATGAATGGATCATATATCTTAACCCCTACCGACAGGTGCCTCTCCATACATTCAATCATCTGGAGGGTTGGGCTCTCACGTGTGTCGTCCACATCCTCTTTATATGTGAGTCCGTAGAGTCCTACGCGCTTTACGTCCTTAATCCCACGCTCCTTCATGATGTCATTGATGCGCCCCAGGACAAACTCCGGCATGGAGTCATTGATTTTTCTTGCGGCTAGAATTATGTTGGCAAGTCCGGGATAGTCTCCCACAAGAAACCACGGATCAACGGAGATACAATGCCCGCCAACTCCCGGTCCCGGTGTGTGGATATTGACACGGGGATGTTTGTTTGCTATGCGGATAATTTCATACACATCCAGGTTATCTGAACGGCATATCTTAGCGAGCTCATTGGCATAGGCAATATTTATATCTCTAAACGTGTTTTCCACCACTTTGGTCATTTCAGCAGTACGGATGTCCGTAAGGACTATTTCCCCTTCACAGAAAGTGGAGTATACGGATTTTACCTTTTCTGCAATCTCAATGCTATCCGCCCCTATTGTTCTGGAGTTATTCTTTAGTTCATACAGCATATTCCCCGGAATTATGCGCTCAGGCGCATGTGCCAGATGCACGTCCTCACCAAGGACACGGCCGCACTTCTCAAAAACAGGCCTTATGTAGCGGTCTGTTGTTCCAGGGGATATTGTGGACTCAACTACAACGGTGCTCCCTGAGGGGCAGCTCTTCAGGATACTCTCCGTTGCGGAGATGATATACGATGGGTCAATCTTTTTGGACACCTTGTCATAGGGTGTGGGGACAGCTACAATGTACACCTCTGCAGGTTGTATTGTTTCACTGAAAACAATACCCTTTTCAACAGCCCTATCAAAGAGTTCCTCAAGTCCGCTCTCCTCAAAGGTAACTTTACCTGAATTTAGCTCCCCAACCACTCTAGTGTTAATGTCAATGCCCACAGTGGGGGTGCCGTTTGCCGCAATCATCAGCGATGTGGGGAGACCGATATATCCAAGTCCTACTACAGCAACCTTTATCATAATTTGCACTCCATTACTTTTAATTATTTATTTTATTGAGGGAATATTATTTCACCCACTATATCACTAAGCCAGCGCATAGTCTGAACATCAATAAGAGATGGAATATCGCCCTTTTCAACACGCACCTCACCCGCAACGTCCTTGATAGGTCCGAGGAAGGGGTGAAACATTGAGTCGGCGATCAGGTTTCTAAAGATGCCCCCCAACCTGGCGGTATGTGTTCCAAGAACAATGTTAGACATGTATATGTCCGTTGCCGCAGCGGCAAGTCCTAGCCAGAAGTGGAGACTTCCTGAGTCGGGGCGCTTGAGGAGATCAAAAGTTCCGTCAAGGTAGTCCCCTAAAATTTTAGTGTATACAACCTCCCAGTTCCATGAACTGGTAGCCAAGTATTCTAGCACAGCCCCGTTTGGATCAACCATGTTAAGCATACCGTAAAAGTTATCTACCTTTCCGGCCCAGAAGGGGTCCTCCTCAGGAAACTGTGAGCATATCATATCTGCACCCTGTGCGGCCAATTTTTCAAACAGGGTCCTCTCGTCAGCTTTTGAGTACACACTGTTCATGACTCCGGCTTTTACACGTACATTGTGGTTTACGAGCTTTGCACCCAATGCAAAGGAGTTTATGCCGTATGTCAGACCTAGCCCTCTCTCAAGGGGGTTGATAAACCCTATAACACCGGTTTTTGTAGTTGCGCCTGCTATAACTCCAAACATAAATGTCATCTCGTATAACTTGCAGTAGTATGTGTTGAGCCTTGCTCCCGGCTGTGTGTGGTTCAAGTTGAACACTATGCTCTCCGGTGCTTCAAGCGAAGTCTGCAGAGATGCGTGGCCAAAAACAGAGTTAACTGTAAATATGAGGTCGGGTTTTGTTTTTGCAATACTCAGTAGTCTCTCATGTGCGTCATGTTCACTTACACCGTATATAGCTTCCGTTTTTATAAGCCCATCAAAGAACTTTTCCGCAGCGAGTCTGCCCTGCTCATGGGCACGGGTCCTAGATGACTCCTCCGGCGGTAGAGTGTACACAAATACAGCTCTCGCCTTCCTTGCAGTGATTTTAGAAAAAAGCCCTCTGGTCTGGGGTGCGGCTACAGAGCTGTCCTCTATTAGTTTTGGCGCCACGAGTCCCGCAGATAGCCTAAACTGCGCTTCACAGTTGCGCACCTTCACCCCTATCTCATCATAAGGCACATTATAAGGGATCCCATAAATCTTTATAAACTCGATAAATGCGTCACCGGTTGTTATTCCTATAGAACCAAAACCCGCGGCGCTATACTGTCTAGAAAAGTCCTTATACACCTGGGTCAGCCACTCATGGGGCTTTTTTTGAGCTATTTCAGGCACGCCCGCTGAAAACTTTTCAGCCATATTTATAAGCCCTGCAAAAGAGCCCTTCCGACTAAACCACATGTCGTTAAATGCAAATATCTTTGGATTGTAGTCCAGCATCTCATAGTATATCTCTATTTCAGGGTTGTTCTGATCACGCTTTGGAACAAGCCTGATGACATCAGCCCTAATGGAGTAAGCCCCCACATGGTTGAGCACAGAAACACGTTTATTGCCCTCAAGGACATAGAACAGGTTTAAATATTCGTATACTTTTATGGGGTCAGAAATTCCAGTGTCGATATGGTGGATATATAGGGACTGCCACTTAAATGAAAACTCCGTGCCCTCACCCAATATTGGCATAAAGTTTCCGGCAAATGCGGTGCTACGGGCAGTAGTAAAAGTACCCACAATCTTCTTTAGTGGTATTTCATGGCTCCCGAGATTTATCTCCCCAACCGTCTCTGTGTGTTGAAGTTTCTCTTCAAGAACCTCAAGGTATCCAGTTTTTCCATTCTTTCCGGCATTTTCCGAGATATATTTCCTTCCCGCACGCCTGGCGGCAAGATACTCAATTAAGGCCTGTTGTTCCACGACCATCACCCTTCCATTGTGTGCTGAAAACTAACACCTAATACTCTATAATTTTGTACCCCACGGCATTGATTATCTGCGTCCTACCGTAAGTTATGTCTGCAATCTTTCTTCCGTATCTGGGGTGGACATGTCCGTAGAAGTGGTACTTGGGTGAGTGCTTCTCCAACACATCACGGAATGTTTGGAACCCCTGATGGAATGTCCCGGGGATATCTCCTAGCCCCGATGCAGGGGCGTGGGTGACAAGAATATCCACTCCGCCATTTCGAAATATATCCCATTTACGCTTATTTACACGTTTTCTCATCTGCTGTTCTGTGTATTCAAAGGGGGCGACCCTTTGGCTCATGCTCCCACCAAAACCCAATATGCGGACCCCTTTATGCACGTAGAGACTTCCATCTATAGATGTGCACCCCTCTGGTGGCACGCGCAGATAGGTCTTGTCATGGTTCCCATGTACATACAGGAGAGGAGCGGGTATCATTGTGGCAAGGAATGAGAGATACCTAGGGTCCAGGTCTCCACATGATATCATGAGATCCACTTCCTTGAAAGGTGCCGGGTCAAAGTAGTCCCAGATATAGGGGCTCTCCTCATCTGATACAATAAGTATTTTCACTATGCCAACTCCTTTCCATCAATGAAAACGCCAAGACAGCTCCCACAAAAAATGCCGGGTTATATCTTGGCGTTAGCTCTATTTATTGTTTAAGAATTTTCTCATTTTTTTAATGTAGTGCGGGAATACGATCCCGGGATCTTCAAGTTCACTGTTCCATCTTTTTACCCATTCCAGTGATAGAAATCCCTGGTAGTTTAGATTCCCCAGACATGCCAGGAGATCCTTAATTGGAAGATCTCCGTGTCCAAGCATTTTGTAGACAGTTTTACCGTTTGACAGCTGACTGTCCTTCACATGGACATGACCAACGTATTCACCAATGTTTGCTGCCGTCTGCTCCGGGCTCTCATTAAAGTACGTGTAGGGGTGATGTAAATCCCATAGCACTCCAACAACAGGACTGGAAAACCTCTGTACAAATTCACGTGTAAGTGCGGTTTGGGCAAACACGCCGTTAGTCTCTATTAAAAGCTTTATGTTCTTTTCCTCAGCATAGGGGACCACAGGGGAGAGGTTATCATATGCAAGTTCAATGTCAACGTCTACTCCGGCTTCCTCCCATTCATCTCCCAGAATACGCAGGGATTTTGCACCCACGAGATTGGCCAGGTCGATATACTCTTTTAGATTGGATACAACATCAGGATTTTGGGAGCTAATCTGACAACTTGCGTCTGTAGCGATACAGGGGATTTCAAGCCCTGAGTTTTCAAGCTCCTCAAGTGACTTCTTTATGCGCTTTGGGCCAAAAACATCAGCACCGGGCAAAAATAGGTCGTCACCTATCCCTCGTATTTCAATTCCGTCATAAGCAAAATCCTT
>CAZIVK010000033.1:0-9724 GCA_964542515.1 uncultured Oscillospiraceae bacterium
TATTCTATGCGGAGATAGCTTAAATAGTTGGTAGGGGAGTAACCAGTGTGATCTTTGAACAATTTACGAAAATAGCTACTACAGTAGCCGGTTCTTTGTATTTCAGAGTGAAGATCAAAACTACAGTTTGATATGTTTTCAAGCATTATGCTCTGGATGGACTCAACCAAAGGATTTTTTTTGTATGAAGTGGCATTCCAACCCACCATGAGCTGGTACATGACATCACCGAGGGCGTTAATGGTTTCTTTTGAATTTAGCTCGTTTTTTAGCTGAATGTCAAAGGCCAGCTGTAGCAGGTTGCAAAAGGTTTGATTTCCATCATCCTCAAAGTAGCCAACTTCAACACCATTAACTGTTGGAAAGTCCTTTATGAAAACGGAGGCATCAATAAAGCCGTCTGTTGCAGTTTTTCTATGCAGTGTTTCAGGGGGGATATATAAGATGGTACCCCTCTTAAAGGCGTATTCCTGTCCATCAATTGACGCAGTGCCCTCACCCTGAAGGTTGTACAGGATTTCCCAATAGCCATGCTCGTGAAGAGGATATGTATAGTATAACTTTGGTGATTTATTAACTAATATTACTTCCAATGTAATTTACCTCCACTTCTATTCAACTATAATTATATATGGATGTCAGCGTTTTGTCCATCACTAACTTTAATTTTTACATTTACATTACAAAACCAGCTTGGTATACTAACGTTAGGAGCAGTGAAAGTATTATGAAAAACATTGAAAATTGTCGGAAAATAAAATACTTCATTGAAAGCTAAATAAACATGAGGAAGGGGATATTTATGCCTGAACCAATCAAGCTGCTTAAACGGATCTCAATGGGCCTTGGCACCAATGCACCAGCGTTTGACAAGATGGAGGACTTCAGTGGCGGTAGGGTACGCCGCAATCCAAAGTTGATGCATGACTATGGACGCAATATCTATCATAAGGGAGAAATAATTGGATATGCACTTGACGTTCGTATTTGCGGATATCGTGGGCTACCAATCAACTCAATTCTACAACTTGCCTTTGAGGTAGATGGACAGTGGATACCGGATGATTGCAAGTTCATCTGGTATGAGGGCAAAGAATACAAGTTTTCCGATATAGGTGCGGACAAGTTTGACAACAACTGGTTCTGGAAATACACCGACTATCTACGTGTCTTTTTTGCTATTCCCGGGGGTATTCCTCAGGGTGTCTATAATGTTAAGTATGGCCTTGCACTGCGTGATCATTACTCCAGCGTTGCGCTCTGCGAAAAGAACGTCACAATCGTTTAATGGAGGGGATTGCAATGAAAACTAATAACCCAATAAAACTGGGCGTATCGCTATATAGCTATCAGGAGGCTTTCTGGCGCGGTGATTTGGACCTTGAAGGTGTTCTTACTGCGCTGGCCGGAGCCGGAGCTGAAGGTGTGGAAATTTTTGGGGAAGCTATGATCCCATCGTTTCCACATATCACTGATGAGTTTCTGTACAAATGGTTCTACCTTTTGGACAATTTGGGCTTGGAACCCATATGTTACGAGCATTTTTCTGACCGTCGTTACTGGAAGGACGGTAACAAGTACCTGAGTGATGAGGATGTCTTTGATCTGTCAGTTCATTATCTGGAGTCGGCCAAAAAGCTTGGTTGTAAATTTATCCGGCTTAGCCATGACGGCCATAACGGCAAGTACATAATGAATGACGCACATTCCCATACCGTTGTTAACGCACAAATCTTTGAACGCTTACTCCCCATTGCAGCGGAAATGGGCGTCAAGATGGCACTTGAAGTGCACGGCCCCGGGCTGTTAGAGGATGGCGGAAATGATGACTTCCTAGAAGCACTGGACCGTACCGGCCTTTACGAAGGCGGAGGCCTGATGCTGGACTTCTCCGGTTGTTTCCGTGATTGCTCACCTATGCAAGCGAACGCACTGGTCAGCCAAGGAGCCAATCCGGACATTATAGAGTATATCCGGAGCATGAGCCGCAAGGCCTACACCTATGATGGCAACAATGAAGTGGACTGGGACCAAGTGGAAGCAAAGATAAAAGAGATGGGCGGAGGCAGGATTGAACTTGGTTTTCTCAATGGAGCCGGTGGCAGCGGGTTCAATAACGTCCGCAACCGTCTCATCACGCCGCCTCAAGTTGTCAAGGAATATGCATCCAAACTGATATATGTACATGGAAAGATGCACTGGATAAATGACGACTGCTCCTGTGACGAGATGGATTATGCCAGATACATCCAAGCCCTTAAGGATGGAGGATATCAAGGTTACATATCCACTGAATTTGAAGGACAGCGCTCTGTTCCACACACCCTCAATGAAGTTGAGTCCGTACGCAGGCAACATATTCTCATGAGACAGTGCCTCAATTATGAATAAACTTAATACATATAAAGAAGGTAGATAAAACAATGTTTGATAGCTTTCTAATTCGCAATGACAGTTTGAAAATGTCGTAAAGGACGGAAAGACAGTTGGATTTAAGTTGGGTGTCAGAATTGCTGACTACCGCGGGCAAATTCTCTCCCTGCACAACGGATACTATTTAGCGGTTGACGGGGTTGTCTATCCAAGAGAAGTCCAAAAGTTCGAAATCAACGGCAAGCCACCACGAGATGCTATCCAGATTGATTGGCGGCTAATCTCGGAGTTCACTACGCGGGCCAAAGGTTCATATAGTTATTCATACAAGCTCGTTAGTGAAATTGATCTGTTGTAAAACAATTTATGAACATGCAACTTTTACTGTTGCGCAAAAGTAAGAAGGAGTGAAACAATGTACGACAAGCATATTTTAACTGATGAAGGCTGCCGAAGCATTTGGGAGCGGGGAAAGAAAATCGGTTACTGCGTGAATATCAAGATCAACTACTATAGAGGGCTGCCATTGAGCTGTATAGATGAGATTGAGCTTGAAGTGGACGGAGAAATAGTAGATCCACAAACCATGCTGGTTCAACATAATGGGAGGGAATATCCCTACTTAGAGCTACTGACCGACGATTTCCCAACTGATGTCTACTGGATCTTTGGAGAGAAGCTGCGGGTTGTCATCCAAAAAGAAGGTGGAATCGATCAGGGACGCCATCAAGTAAAACTTACACTTAAGACAAGGCGCTCATATACGCCGACGATGGTATCAACCTGTGAGAAACTCCTTACATTTGCGTAGGAAGAAGGGTGTATAAATGAAAACAAACAAAGACATTAAGCTCGGCGTTTCGCTGTATAGCTACCAGGATAACTACTATTTCCACAAACACGACCTGGAGGGTTGCCTAGCAGCCGCAGCAGGCGCAGGAGCCGAAGGAATCGAAATCTTTACAGAAGCTATGATACCGGAGTGGCCCTATATAAGCGATACATTCGTTGACAAATATAACGGTTGGATGGAGCGCTATGGCCTTGAAACCGTCTGTGTTGATCACTTTTCCGATAGAGCAATGCATAAGAATAAGCATCTTACAGATGATGAGATGGTAGAGCGCGGTGTTTGGTACATAAAAGCTGCAAACAAGCTTGGCGCAACCCATGTGCGTCTGTTGCATTCGGCTCACCTAGGCCGGTTGCTCACCATGCCGGGTCAAAAACCGATAGAACTCACTAATCCGGAAATCACTGGTAGACTGCTACCATACTGCCAGGAATACAATGTTATTTTGGCTTTGGAATGCCACTCCCCCACAAGCATTGAGGACCCTGTACAGCAGGCCTATCTAGAAGTTGCCGATAAAATGGGACTTTCTAAGTACATCGGACTGCAGGTTGATTTCAGCTCCTACGAATACTGCATGAGCACCGCTGATGTTGGAATGTACAGCCGTCAAGGAGTAAATAGGGACTTCCTTGAGTTGATCCGTGAAAAACAGCGCGAGGCCTATTTTGCAGGTAAAGAGTTTGTGTTTGATGAGATCGAGGGCGATCTCAGAAAAATCGGATTTACAGATGAAGACAAAAACGCTCTCCGCTTTATCCTGCGCCATAGGAACCCTGCTTCTTATGAGAAACTGAAGGAATATGCTTCCCAGGTCGTCTATGTCCATGGAAAGTTCTATGACATTGATGAGAATGGACAGGTTGACAACATGGATTATCCTAAGATATTCAAAGCACTGGTAGATGGCGGATATAAGGGCTATATCTGCAGTGAATTTGAAGGAAACCGCCGTATGAACGACGCTGGATGGTGCGATGAAATTGAGTACGTCCGCAAACACCATGTTTTGATGAGAAACTGCCTAGGTTACGACAAGTAAGTATAAAGTGTGATACAAGCAGAGGGGCAGCTGTCCCTCTGCTTGCTCTCAAAAAGGAGAGAGTTCTATGAAAATTCTGATCATCGGTGGAACCGGTAATATCAGCTCATCTATAACAAAGCGCTGTATTGAACTTGGACATGAGATCTTTTTGCTGAATCGCGGAAACAACAGGGATCTTGAGGCCTATGGAGCTAAATATATAATTTGCGATGCCCGTGACACTGAGGAGATGAAGCGGAAAGTTGGCGGTATCAGGTTTGATGTTGTTGCCAATTTTATCGCATTCAATGAGGGGACGGTACGCAGGGATGTAGAACTATTTCAGGGTAATATTCGGCAGTACTTCTTTATAAGTTCCTGTACAGTGTATCAAAAACCAAGCCTAACCACACCAATCACGGAGGACACCCCACTAAAGAATCCATACAGTGCTTATGCAAGAGGCAAAATAGCCTGTGAGATGTATTTGCTCGACCGCTATCGTGAAATTGATTTTCCTGCAGTTATCGTAAGGCCCTCCCATACATACGGGGAAAAAAGACTTGTCGTAGGACCGCTTATGGGCTGGAATGTGCCACACTGGACCCTGGTTGACCGCATGCTAAAAGGACAACCGGTTATAGTTCATGGCACCGGAAGATCCCTGTGGACAGCCACTCATAGCGATGACTTTGCCTACGCCTTTTGTGGCCTGATGGGCAATATGAAGGCAACGGGACATGTATTCCATATTACCAACGATGACGCTATGACATGGAATATGATTATGGAGACATACGGATGGATTCTTGGCGTTGAACCAAAGATTGAACACATTCCGGTTGACTTTATTGCAAAGGTTTACCCCGATCTTAAACTTGGAATTTATGGCGATATGATAGAAAATGGTGTTTTTGACATCGCAAAAGTGCAAAAGTTTGTTCCTGGCTACCGTACACGGGTTCCACTGCGGGATGGACTGGCACGTTCAATCAAATGGTACATGGATCACCCGGAACAGCAGCTTACAAGCCTTGAAAACAACGAAATGACTGACAGGTTAATCTCATTATGGAATAATAATTCATTTTGACCTTGTTAAGACCCTCTTGACACTATGTCGGTTAGCCGATATAATAGTTCTGTAAGGGAGGGTTTTCTATGAACATAAACGAATTAATCAAGCAGAAAAATATGACTAAATATATGCTTGCCAAGAAAAGCGGTGTACCACAGACCACAGTAACCGATATTTTTTCCGGAAAAGCAAGAATTGAAAAGTGTTCCGCTGATACGCTATATAAGCTGGCAAGGGCACTCGATGTACCGATGGAAGCACTTATCGAGGAAGCAATGATGTACCGAAGCGATTTTGAGGTGTTTAAAAGCAACATATGCCACATGGTCAAAGATATGGGCGATATGGATTTTGTAATCAAAACGTTAGAAACTGACAGAATACGAAAGCTGTATCAAAAGCGGTGGTACCCTGAAAGCCTGTATCTTCTTGCTATGGTGGACTATCTTTGCCGTGAAAATGATTTACCAATCTGTGGAAATTACGACGACATACGTTTGACACGGCTAGCTGATCCAATTTACCCATCAAGCATTGTGGCAATGAGTGTAGTTTCAAAAAGTGATAAGCCGATGATTGATAGCATGAGATCCTCCATACCTGAATTCATGCGGTTTAACATCGTTGAAAGTGAGGTACGTAATGTCTACTGAGGCTCCTTTTACCAAAGACAACATGAATTCTTATCTGTCGGCGTTAGCAAAAGAGTTTCGTAAGCTTAACGGGACCGCTATGCCAGCCGAAATTGTTTTAGTGGGAGGAGCTTCCATTTTGGCCAACTACGGGTTCCGTGATACCACATATGATATAGATGCAGTTATTAGCGCATCATCTGTAATGAAAGAAGCTATTAACAGGGTTGGAGATAAAAAGGGACTACCAAACGGTTGGTTAAATATGGACTTTAAAACAACCAGATCATACTCTAATAAACTCTTTGAAGTAGCCGTCTACTACCGGACATTTTCCAACATACTCACGGTACGAACCATTGCGGCTGAATATCTAATTGCCATGAAGCTTATGTCTGGCAGGCAGTACAAGAATGACTTTTCCGATATTGCCGGTATACTATGGGAACATCAAAAACGTGGAAGCCCGATATCTCGTAAGGCAATAGATAAAGCGATAAATACCCTATACGGTGGACCAGCTGAGATTCCTAAGTCTTCGCTAGAATTTATTAATGATGTTTTCAATAGCGATGATTACGGCAATCTCATAATGAAAATCCGTGCAAACGAACTTGACGTCAAAAAGACATTAATTGAAATCGAAGGAAAGTCCCCCAACGCTTTAAGCGAAGATAACATTAATACCATTATTGAACAAGCAAAACACAAACGGGAGCAGGACAAATTATCTGATTGAAAAACTGCAAGCGGACAACTTCCATGAATGATCTTGATAGATTTACACATTGAGTTTGTTGATGTAATTCATCACTCAGAAGGTGAGGCTTATGCGGAGGAAAGAGGAACTAGTGTTAGCTATTTACTTTTACCCTATAAGCCAGATGGCGCCTATTAAGTTAAATAAGGGTTTGCCGTGCAGACTACAAAGAAATCAAACTAGAGTGAGGTGAAATATGCTATGCTCTGGATAATGCAGGAAATTAATAGAAAAACTGTCCTACCACAATGATAGGACAGTTTTTCATATATATTATCTGGCAGTCTTATTCAGACTGAACAGTTACAGGAGATATGGTTTCAAATACTAGGGATCCATCTCTAGCGCTGGCAAGAACCTTTGAGTGTTCTTTGACGCGTCCGTCTAGGAGCTGCTCCGCTATGCTGTCCTCGAGTTTGGCTTGGATTGCCCTGCGGAGAGGTCTTGCACCGTATACGGGGTCAAAGCCTTCATCGGCTATGAGCTCAATGGCGGAGTCATCTACTTCAAGTTCTATTCCGAGACCCTTGATGCGTTGGACTACAATGTTTAGCATATTGTTTGCAATTTGTTTGATGTGCTCACGGTCCAGCTGGTGGAAGACAACAATCTCATCCACACGGTTGAGGAACTCGGGTCTGAATGACTTTTTCAGCTGGCTCATAACAGTTGAGCGGATCTCCTCTTGGTTGGTTATTTCTCCGTCGTCTGATACACCGAAGCCGAGTTTCTTGCGGTTGAAGAGATCGTGTGCGCCAAGGTTTGAGGTCATTATAATGACAGTGTTCTTGAAATCCACAACCCTGCCCTGAGAGTCTGTTAGCCTTCCATCTTCAAGGATTTGAAGGAGTAGGTTAAATACATCCGGGTGGGCTTTTTCTATCTCATCAAAAAGAACGACGGAGTATGGTTTGCGACGTACTTTTTCTGTGAGCTGGCCACCGTCGTCATATCCTACATAGCCGGGAGGGGAACCTATAAGCTTTGATGTGTTGTGTTTTTCCATGTATTCCGACATATCAATGCGGATCATGGCGTCCTCGTCACCAAAGATGGCCTCCGCCAGTGCGCGGCTGAGCTCGGTTTTACCTACACCGGTAGGTCCAAGGAAGATGAATGAACCTGTTGGCCGTTTGGGGTCTTTGAGTCCTACGCGGCCTCTGCGTATTGCGCGTGAGACTGCCGAGACGGCCTCGTCCTGTCCGACCACACGTTTGTGAAGCAACTCCTCCATGTGGAGAAGTCTGTCTGCCTCGTCCTCTGTGAGGCGTGTGACAGGTATTCCGCTCCAACCGGATATAACTGCGGCAACGTCATCTACAGTGACCTCACCATTAACCGAGGACTGCTTGGACTGCCAGGCTTCCTTTTCTGCGTCCTTTTGGTCGCTCAGACGTTTCTCCTCATCACGGAGGCTCGCGGCTTTCTCAAACTCCTGGTTTTTTATGGCCTCCTCCTTTTCGTAGGAGACGGACTTGAGTTTGTCCTCCAACTCTTTTACATCGTAGGGGGCCGTGAGAGCTTGCATACGTACGCGGCTTGCCGCTTCATCTATTAGGTCTATTGCTTTGTCCGGAAGCTGTCTTCCGCTAATATATCTAGATGACATCTCAACTGCTGCTTGAATTGATTCATCTGTAATCTTGATTTTGTGGTGAGCTTCGTAGCGGTCCCGCAACCCTCTTAGAATCTCTACGGCCTCCTCCTCGGTGGGCTCCCCAACAGTGACCGGCTGGAAACGCCTTTCAAGAGCGGAATCTTTCTCAAAATGCTTGCGGTATTCATCTAGGGTGGTTGCGCCAATTACTTGAATTTCACCTCGTGAAAGTGAGGGCTTCAGTATGTTTGCGGCGTCAATAGCGCCTTCTGCTGCACCGGCACCAATAATTGTGTGGATCTCGTCTATGAAGATGAGTACATTTCCTGCGTTCTTTATCTCTTCAAGTACTGTTTTGATGCGCTCCTCAAACTCACCGCGGTATTTTGTGCCTGCTACCATTGAGCTGAGATCCAATGAGAATAGCCTCTTGTTTTTGAGGTTCTCCGGTACATCGCCTGAAATAATCTTCTGTGCAAGGCCTTCTCCCACTGCGGTTTTACCCACTCCGGGTTCACCAATTAAAATTGGGTTGTTTTTTGTGCGGCGTGAGAGTATCTGAATTATCCTGGAGATCTCTTTATCTCTACCTATAATGGGGTCCAGCTTGCCCTCTCTGGCGTACTGTGTAAGGTCTCTACCGTACTGGTCCAACGTCTTGGTATTGCCTGAACTTGCAGCCTGCTGGGAGTGTGGCTTGCCCTGCTTTTGTGCAGAACCTCGGGGTGGTGCGTTGTTTGTTGAACCAACCATCTCCTCAACGGATCTGTATAGGGCGGGAATATCTACTCCACCGCCTACAAGCATCCTAGAGGCAAAGCTATCAGCTTCACGGAGGACAGCCATAAGAAGGTGTTCGGTACCGATGTAGTTGTGCCCGAGACGTGCAGCTTCAGCGGCAGCGAGCTCAATAATGTGTTTGCTCCTGGGAGTAAGCCCCTGTGCAGAACCACCGCCCTCTCCTGTTCCTATAACAGTTTTAACGGCGTTTTGAAAATCTGTAGCGTTTACTCCGTGGTTTTGCAGAGCGCGGGCGGCAATGCCTTCCCCTTCACGGATAAGACCCAACAGTATGTGTTCTGAGCCTACATAGCTGTGACCCATCTCCTCCGCTGCCTCGTGCGCCAAACGGAGTGACCTCTGGGCACGTTGTGTAAATCTATTATTTGATGAAAACATATAGTGTTCCCCCTTGAATTAATCTTATTGTACTAGTATTGGACGGAACGCAGTAGCGATGCACGTCTTTCATCCCGCTCATCCGGGGTTAGTAGTTCCTTGCCTGATGATTTTGTGAGGTTTGCGGGCTGGATCTCCCACAATAGGTCATTGAGTGTGTCTGTACTGATATCCAATAGGCCTAACGAAGAGCCAAGACGTATATCCGATAGGCGTTTGATTGCCTCC
>CAZIVK010000034.1:0-9703 GCA_964542515.1 uncultured Oscillospiraceae bacterium
CTACAACTCCACCTGTTGTTGGGTTTGTGAGAAGGGCAATGTATAGGTTACCTGCATCGCTGTGTCTGCTTACTGCACCACTTGTTTTTGCCATTTGCATAAGGGATAGTATTCCCTCCTGCATGCGTGCACCACCTGATACGGTACAACCAATTACAGGCAGATTATGCTCTGTGGCGTGCTCAAACAGACGGGTTATTTTTTCGCCGGTGACCGTACCCATGCTACCCATCATAAATTGGGATTCCATTGCAAAGATGGCGCAGGTATAGCCACCAATTTTTGCCGTGCCTGTAATAACCGCCTCATTTTCTTTGCTCTTACTCATTGCAGTTTTTAGTTTGTCATCATACTCTGGAAATTCCAGGGGGTTTGACGATGTGAGACCACTATCATGCTCAACAAAGGACCCCTCATCTGTCATTATCTTTATACGCAGTCTTGCTGCTATCATCATGTGGTGTCCGCATTTTAGACATACCCAGAGGCTGCTCTGGAGAACTTCGTTTGTAAACTTAGCTCCACAGCCTGGGCATGAAATTTTGCGTGCACCGCCCTCAAGTTCTATTTTAGGCCGGATAAAAAAGCTTTTCTTAAGAAGAGGCATGTTTTGATTTCTCCTCTAAAAAGTTAGTTGTATAGGTGCCGTTCAGGAATGCGGGTTCACCTATCAGGTCTATCTGCAGTTGTCTTGTGTGCTCAACTCCCTCTACTACGAGTTCACAGAGAGCTGCTTGCATCTTACGGATTGCTTCGGAACGGGATTTTGCGTGTACAATAAGTTTTCCAATCATGGAATCGTAAAACGGTGGAATAACGTAGTCCTGGTATAGGGCTGTATCAAAGCGTACCCAAGGCCCTCCCGGTACGTGGAGGAGGTCAATTTTACCGCTACAGGGGCGGAAGTTTTTTAGTGGATCCTCGGCGTTAATTCTGCATTCAATGGCGTGACCACTGCAGATTATGTCCTCCTGTGTAAATTCCAGCTCAAGACCCGCAGCGGCCCTTATCTGCCACTTCACAAGATCTATTCCCGTTACCATCTCGGTCACCGGGTGCTCCACCTGGAGGCGGGTGTTCATTTCACAAAAGTAAAAGTTACCGTCCTCAGTGAGTAGAAACTCAATGGTGCCTAGTCCCGTATAATTTACCGACTTTGCGGCATTTACAGATACTTCAATCAGCTTACTGCGCTGCTCGGCATTGACGGCGGGGGAGGGACTCTCTTCAATTAGTTTTTGGTTTTTGCGCTGCATGGAGCACTCACGCTCCCCAAGACACACTGTGTTTCCGTGCTTATCTGCAAGGAGTTGTGTTTCAATGTGTTTTACTGGAAGGAGGTATTTTTCCAGGTAGACGGCGCCGTCTCCAAATGCGTTAGTGGCCTCAAGGCTTGCTGTTCTGAAGGCCTCTTCAAGCTCGTTTGAGCTCTTAACTAGACGCATACCCCTTCCGCCTCCCCCAGACCTTGCCTTGACAAGCAGTGGGAACCCTACAATTTCTGCGGCTTTAAGGGCCTCAGCTGCAGAGTGGACAATGTCGCTTCCCGGTATTACCGGAACCCCCGCAGCTCTCATGGTACGTTTTGCCTCATCTTTATCGCCCATTCTACGTATTACAGATGACTCGGGTCCAACAAAAACCAGACCGTTTTCCTCGCACAACTCGGCAAAGTCCGCATTTTCCGAGAGGAGCCCATAGCCCGGGTGGATAGCCTCAGCACCGGTTGCCATAGCTAGTGTCACTATGGCATTTTGGTTGAGGTAACTGCGGTTAGCCTGGGCAGCACCTATGCAGTAGCTCTCATCCGCAAGGTTTACGTGGAGGGCGTCCCTATCTGCCTCAGAGAATACTGCAACGGTGTCTATACCCATCTCCTTGCATGCACGGATAATCCGAACGGCTATTTCACCTCGGTTTGCTATCAATATTTTAGAAAACATGCCTACCTACCTTCAACAAGGGCAAAGGAGAGTTTACCCTGGGCGCAGAGCTTACCATCTACAGTGGCCTTGCCCTTTGTAAAGAAAAAGTTATCCTTGCTTTTTTCAATCTCCAGCCTTGTTTCAATTGTGTCGCCGGGCCGTACCGGTGAGCGGAACCTCACACCATCGATCCCTGTATAGAAAGGTGTTTTTCCATGGGCGCTTTCGCCTAAAAGCATACAACAGGTCTGGGCCATTATTTCACAGAGTATCACACCCGGTACCACGGGATTGCCCGGAAAATGTCCCTGCAAAAACCACTCATCTCCACGCACGTAATACTTTCCAAATGCTACATTATCTGTCACGGTAACTTCATCCAGCAGCAGCATGGGTTCCCTGTGGGGAAGGAGGTTCTTTATCTCTTCTCTGTTCATGGTTTCACCTCCTATAGTATTTTGAATATGGTCTGACCAAACTCGACAATATCTCCGTCTGAGACGCAGATGTCCAAGATTTCTCCGCTCTCATCGGCCGTCAATTCATTCATCAACTTCATTGCCTCAACTATGCAGAGTACATCACCTTTTTTGACCTGATCGCCAACCTTTACAAAGGGCTGTGCGTCCGGCGATGGAGCTGCATAAAATACACCAACCATGGGCGATGTGTAGAGGCTAATGTTGTTAAATCCCACGTCAGGGATTGATTCCACATCTGGAACCCTAATTGCCGGAATATGCGGAGAAATAACTTCCGAACAGGAGTTACTCTCCAGAAGTATTCTATTGCCGTCTTCAACTATCTCCATGCGGCTCAGCCCGCCCTTGATCATCAGGTCAACGAGTTCTTTTATCTGATCTATCTGCATTGATTAACCTCTTTTCTCCGGAGCTGCGCGGAAAGCGAGACATCCGTTGTGTCCTCCAAAGCCCAACGATGTGGACAGTGCCACAGTGATTGGTGCTTTGCGGGCAGTGCCGGGGACGTAGTCAAGGTCGCACTCAGGATCCGGTTCATCCAGACCTATGGTGGGGGGAGCTATACCGTTTTTCAAGGACAGTATTGTAACAATGGCCTCAACAGCGCCTGCTGCACCGAGCATATGTCCGGTGACAGACTTTGTGGAGCTGATCAGAGCTTGACGTGCCATTTCCTCTCCAAGAGCGTTTTTGATGGCGAGAGTCTCAATCTTGTCATTGAGAGGTGTGCCTGTTCCGTGTGCATTTATATAGACACAGTCGGAAGGGGAGATGCCCGCCTGCTCCGCCGTCATGCGGATGGAGGAGGCACTCTGTTTTGCTTCCGGGTTGGGTGCGGTGATGTGGAAGGCGTCACATGTGTTGGCGTAGCCACATAGCTCGGCATATATAGTTGCACCGCGATTTACTGCATGCTCGTACTCCTCAAGAATTAGAATTCCGGATCCTTCACCCATAACAAAACCTTCACGCCGCTTGTCAAAGGGCAGGGAGGCACGTGTGGGGTCGTCACTGAGGGAGAGGGCCATGCAGCTTATAAATCCTGCAACTGCTATAGGCTCTATTGTGGCCTCAGATCCGCCGGCAATGATTGCATCCGCAAGTCCAAGCCTTATTGCGTTGTATGCCTCGCCTATGGCGTGGGTTGAGGTGGCACAGGCTGTTACTACAGGAAGGCAAGGGCCTTCAGCTCTATGCTCTATAGCAATTGAACCAGCGGCAATATTTCCAATAAGCATAGGAACAAAGAAAGGGGAAACCCTGGAGGGTCCTTTTGCGTTTAGCTTCTCAAGCTCGGTTACAAAAGTGTGCATACCGCCCATACCGGAACCCACATAGACGCCAAGTCTTTCAGACTCAATCATTCCGGATAGTCCGCTCAGCTCCATGGCTTGGCGGGCAGCGGCAAGCGCGTACTGTGCGTACAGGTCACTCCGCCGTGCGGTTGTTTTGTCTATGCCGTGCTCTGACGGATCGAACCCTTTTACCTCCGCCGCAAGCTTTGCTTTATAATCAGTCGTGTCAAATTTTGTGATAGGTGCTATGCCGCACTTGCCGTTTACAACGCTATCCCATAGGGCATCAACGTTTTGACCTACTGGTGTAATAGCACCCATGCCTGTGATGACTACACGTCTCATTGTATCACTCCTTACATACTCAGTCCGCCGTCAACGGGGATTACGGCTCCTGTGATATAACCGGCGTGGTCGGACGCAAGAAAGGATGCTAATTGAGCAACTTCCTCGGGCAGACCACCGCGCTTCATAGGGATGTTTTGAATGTAGTTTTCCTTGATCATACTTGGAAGAGATCCCGTCATATCCGTCTCTATAAAACCTGGGGAGATCGCGTTACAGGTCACGCCCCTGGAAGCAAGTTCCTTTGCTATGCTCTTGGTCAGTCCTACGAGTCCCGCTTTTGCAGCGGCATAGTTTGCCTGTCCTGCGTTACCCATCTGACCGGATACAGATGTGATGTTGATTATCCTCCCCTTGCGGGCTCTAACAAAGCCACTGTATGTGTGCCTTATGAGGTTAAATGCTCCGGTCAGGTTAGTATCTATCACGCACTCAAAGTCACTGCTTGTCATGCGGGAACATATCATATCGCGTGTTATGCCTGCGTTATTTACAAGAATATCTACGGTTCCAAATGCATCTGAAATTTCCTTGATAGTTTCTTCTACTGCGCTGTAGTCAGATACGTCACACTTAAATGCTTTGCCAAGTACACCAAGTGCGCAGATGTCCTCAACTGTCCGGTCAGCCATACTGCTATTGCCTGCGTAAATTACAGCTACATTGGCCCCTTGGCAGGCAAACTCAAGGGCTATGGCTCTGCCAATACCTCTTGAACCGCCTGTAACAACTGCAGTTTTGCCTTTTAGCATGGGGATCCTCCTCTGATAAGTTCAGCCGTCCTGTTTAGGCTTGAAATGTCCTCCACATTACAGACTGTCACTTCCGGGTTTATTTTCTTTATCAATCCGCACAGGGTCTTGCCCGCTCCCACCTCTACAAAGGTGGTGCATCCGTCGGCTATCATGTTTTCAATACTCCTCTGCCAAAGAACAGGGCTGTTCACCTGTGCTGTCAACATAGCTGCCATATCCTCGACACCATACGGTTCCGCAGTCACATTCCCGTATATTTTACACGGGGACGGTTGCCTTGTTAAATTTATTCCTTCATCAAAATACTTTTTAATGGCAACTGCGGCACCGTCCATAAACGGGCTGTGGAAACCTCCGCTGACCGCAAGGCGAATTACTCTGCCTCTGCGCTTCTCGGCAGCTTCCGTGAATAGAGACAAAGCAGCTTCACTGCCTGAAACCACTGTCTGTCCGGGAGAGTTGAAGTTCACAGGATACACAGAATCAATTGAGTTACAGATCTCAGTAACTTCTTCCCCACTGAGCCTCAATACAGCCAGCATTCCGCCCTGGTGTTCTTCCGCACACTCTGCCATAAGCTCAGCGCGGAACATAATGAACTTAAATGCATCCTCAAATGAGAGCATTCCGGTGTAGGCAACTGCAGCTATCTCACCCAAGGAGAAACCAGCTAGCATGTCTGGCTGTATGCCGCACTCGTTCAGTGCCAAAGCACTTATATAATCCACCAAAAAAAGGCAGGGCTGTGTATTAATAGTTTGGCTTAGAAGCTCTTTGGACCCAAAGAAGCACTGTTCTATGGTTCCGGGACGCAGACTCTCAGCCAGGTCAAGGATACGCTTTGCACCCGGTGAGGACTCATACAGTTCCTTGCCCATGCCTGTGTACTGCGCACCCTGGCCAGCAAAAACAAACGCTATTTTACCCATGCGGATGCTCCGTTAAGAACCTTCTCCGCCTCGGAAAACATCTCCTCAATAATTTCCCGTGCCGGTTGGGTTTTCTTTACAAGGGCTGCGGATTGCCCGGCCATAAAGCAACCAGAGATCTCATCACCCTCCAGTGCTGCCTTACGCATTGCCCCCACTCCGGCCTTCTCAAAATCCTCATTTGAGACTGTGGAGTCAAATTCCATTTTAAACAGATCCCTTGTGAAACGGCTCTTCAGCGCCCTAACAGGGTGACCAAGTCTTTTTCCGGTAACTATTGTGTCGATGTCCTTTGCGGCCAACACACGCTTTTTATAGTTGTCATGGATAGTACATTCGTCAGCTACCAAAAAACGTGTACCACACTGCACGCCCGAGGCACCAAGCATAAATGCAGCTGCAATGCCGCGCCCGTCAGCTATACCGCCGGCAGCCAACACCGGGATTGATACAGCATCCACAACCTGAGGAACAAGGGTCATAGTGCTCAGATCACCAATGTGTCCGCCTGCCTCTCCGCCCTCTGCAACAACGGCCACTGCGCCCATGCGCTCTGCCATACGTGCTGTAGCAGTAGATGGGATAACCGGAATTACTTTGATTCCTGCTGCAATCCAGGCCTTCATATACTTACTCGGAAGTCCCGCACCTGTGGTTAGGATTTTTACGCCTTCGTCAATAACTGCTTGGGCCACCTCATCCGCAAAAGGACTCATGAGCATAATGTTTACACCAAAAGGACGGTCGGTGAGCTTGCGACACTTCTCAATTTCGTCCTTAATATAGTCCGCATTTCCATTCATAGCCGCTATAATCCCGAGACCTCCGGCATTGGAGACAGCTGCAGCAAGGCTAGCGTTGGAGACCCATGCCATTCCACCCTGAAAGATGGGGTACTCTATGCCGAGAAGCTCACAAATTTTGCCGGATATCACTTGTTGCTCCCTTGATCAATGAGGGCAACAAGGTCGCCCAGTGTCTTTAGATCATCACTCAGCTCAATACTTACATCAAATTTGTCCTCAAAGGACATGACGAGTTCCATTACGTCCAGTGAGTCAAAGCCCAGGTCCTCTTGGAAGGTGGACTCCGGTTTAATAGTAGATACATCAATGTCCTTGTACTCTGCGCAGATAGCTGCAACCTGTTCAAATGTGTTCATAATAAATCCTCCAAATAATTTAAATTAATTCCATTGATAAACGCAAGCCCCATTAGTGAGACCTGCACCAAAGGCGCTCATAGCCAGGAGATCTCCCGGCTGCAGCTGGCCGCTGCGATTTAGTTCATCGAGCAATACGGGTATACTTGCTGAGGAAGTATTGCCAAGACGTGCAATGTTAGTGGGGAACTTTTCCCTGGGCTGTCCCAATCTGGACATAATAGCATCAATTATCCGCATATTTGCCTGATGCAGCAGGAAGTGATCAATGTCACCTGCGGTAAGTTCAGCGTCATTCAAAACAGCTTTCAAACCTTCATAGCTGGAAGACACAGCAAACCTATATACCTCCTGGCCGTTCATATACATAGGCATTGCGGGCTCATATTTTTCACGAAACGGACTGTTCCCAGAAGCTGTTTTGGCAACCAAGAATTCTGTGTTGCTAGAAGATTCAACCCTGAGAGACTTCAGTGCATTTCCTTTTTCCACAACTACCGCACCAGCAGCATCCCCAAATAGGACGCATGTTGCGCGATCGCTCCAGTCAACCATACGGCTCATCTCTTCAGCACACACTATTAATATTTTGTTATACCTGCCGGACAATAGCATGGCATCCGCCAAATCCAGCGCATATATAAAACCGGTACACGCCCCGTTAATATCCAGCCCCGGGCAGGTTGCACCAATCAAGCCCTGTACCACACAGCTCAGCGATGGCGTAATATACGACCCATACACATGACTGCACAATATATAGTCAATATCTTCTACACCAATATTAGCATTTTCAAGTGCCTTCAACGCGGCATCCCGCGCCAGTTCTGGCAGGGTATCATCACTCAACAAGTGCCGTGTCTGTATACCTGTACGTGTGCGGATCCATTCGTCAGAAGTCTCCATACGCATAGCTAACTCATCATTCGTTACAATCTTGTGCGGTAGGGCACTCCCTGTTCCGATTATCCTCATCAATTAGCTCCTTCTGCAGCCCGAACCTTTTTATTAAAGAACTTATTAAGGTTACGGAATGCGCTCATAAGTGCCGGTTTCTGGTCCTCCGTAATCTCTTTAATCAAGCTGCGGATCATTCTCTCATGAAAGTAAGAATGAACAGTGTCCATCTTTTTACCAAGCTTTGTCAGTGTTACATGTACATAACGTCCATCCGAGCTCACCTTGTCACGCTGTACAAACCCCTTGGACTCAAGCTTTTTTATAGCCGCTGAAACAGACGGCAGCCTTATATCAAGATCCAATGCCAGCTCACTCATGGTGCGCCCTGCATCACCGCCTTTTCCGATTGATTCAATCATATGAACCTCACTTATGGAGAGATCAACCCCGTCCATGCTCTTGAGCATCTGCTCCTCAACCTTCATAACCAGACGATAGGTATCCACCAGCAGTACATTTAGCTCCTTAGCAAAACTATCCATTGACAACCAAAACACCCCCTCAAATAAGTTAGATAACCTAATTAGACTGTCTAACCATTTGTTGACATTATAGAGCCTCACCCCACACTTGTCAATAAAAATCTAAAAAAATATGTTAGTAATTTTAGTAGTGCACAAGAATAGAACGGCTACTTCTTGGTAGACAACCTGTTAGGTCTATAGAAACGGAGCACGGCATCAGAAGCTTGAAGCTTCTAGTGCCGTACTCTATCACATATTAAGCCCTTGTAGCTGACAACAGTACAAATACTTCGTTTAACAGATATGACATAAATTGTATTTTCTACATCCTCAGCATTTTAGACCGACTTTCGGTGAGTATGGATTGACATATTAATATTGATTTTTGCAGTAAAGTGGATTATGCTAATCCTAATAAAACCAAACAACCATGGAGGGAAACCATATGTCAAACAGACCTATAGTTGCTATTATGTACGATTTCGATAAAACTCTTTCCCCAAAGAATATGCAGGAGTACGCCTTTGTACCCGGTGTTGGCATGGAAGCAAGTGTCTTTTGGGATAAATGCAACACTTTAGCGTTAGAAAACAACATGGATCCAATCCTTGCCTACATGTACTTCATGACCGAGCAATCAAAGGGAAAAATGCTCCTCACAAGAGATGTATTTAAAGAACTTGGAAAAGGTGTAGGGCTATTTAAGGGCGTAGCATCCTGGTTTAATAGAATCAATACATACGGTAACAAACACGGAATGCAAGTGGAACACTATATAATTTCATCCGGCCTTAAAGAGATTATAGAAGGCACCAAAATTGCAGCTCAATTTAAGAAGATATATGCAGCTGAATTTTTTTACGATGATAAGCAGGTTCCAATCTGGCCCGCTATGGCAGTAAATTACACCAGCAAAACCCAATTCCTGTACCGCATAAATAAAGGTGTACTCGATGTAACAGACCACGATGGCCTGAACGAGTACACCCCTAGTGACAAACGCAGAGTACCCTTCTCAAACATGATTTATATAGGCGATGGACTGACCGATGTGCCATGCATGAAACTCTGCAAGGTAAACGGTGGCCACTCTATAGCCGTCTACCAAGACGACATGACTGTAGCTCGACATCTGCTGCAACAAGAACGTATAGACTACGCTGTCCCCGCAGACTATTCAAAGGGAAGCAAAATGGAGACCACTATTTTTGCAGTGATGGACCATATTAAGACCTCCAATATCACTCTACAGATGCACCTAACAGATCTGGACGCGGCGCATAAATAAAAAAGTAAAATAGAAGAGATGGCGTTTAGATGCCATCTCTTCCTATTGTGCGCCCGGCATGGGCAATTACTCGGCGGTGTAAGTCCGCTACAGACTTG
>CAZIVK010000035.1:0-7206 GCA_964542515.1 uncultured Oscillospiraceae bacterium
ATCTTTTATCTTTTAGCTAGCTCAAAAGTGTTCGGCTTTTGACACCCTAATCAATTTTTGAGTTTCGCAATCACCTAGTTTAGTTAAAGCAACAGATTGCGGTCACATTGGGGTGGTATTGAAGTAGTGAAGCGGGAACTTCAGGGGTCACTTCACCAAAGAGAGCTCTCTTGGTGATCTTCTCCTTGGCCTTTCCTGTAGATATAAATACAATCCGCTTTGCGGCCATGATGGTGCCCATGCCCATAGTTACTGCCTGCTTAGGCACAAGCTCTGATGAGCCAAAAAAGCGGGAGTTTGCTTCAATTGTGCTCTGTGTGAGTTCAACGGTGTGGGTCTCCTTGTGAAAGACGGTGTCAGGCTCGTTAAAACCTATGTGTCCGTTGGGTCCGATACCAAGAAGTTGTAGGTCAATACCTCCGCGGGCCTCGATGAGTGATTCATATAAACGGGCTTGTTGCTTCATGTCAGCGGCAAGGCCGTCAGGTACAAAGGTGTTATCCTTGTGTATGTTGATGTGGTTAAGTAGGTGAGAGTTCATGAAGTAGCGGTAGCTCTGCTCATGGGAGGGGTTGAGGCCGCAGTACTCATCCAGGTTGAAGGTTGTAGTTTCAGAGAAGTCCACAAAACCTCTTTTGTTTGCGTCAACCAGGGCGGAGTATGTGCCGATGGGGGTGGAGCCGGTAGCGAGTCCCAAAACCGGGTTGGGGGTGAGGTTTATTACCGAAATAATTATGTTTGCGGTGAGGCGGCTTAGCTCCTCATAGTCCTTAGCGTAGATAACTTTCATATTGACACCAACTTCAATTAGATTTGATTAATTATACCATATATTTGCGGAGGGGACTACTCCACCGTGACACTTTTTGCGAGGTTTCTGGGTTTGTCTATATCGCACCCTCTAAGTGAGGCCACGTAGTAGGAGAAGAGCTGTAGCGGAACTACAGCAAGGGATGCCGCAAACTCAGGCAGTATGCTTGGAAGTTCTATGACATGGTCAACCTGATCCGTTATATCCCTTGATCCGGCAGTCACGACAGCTATAACAATAGCACCACGGGCCTTGACCTCCTTGACATTTGAGAGCGTCTTATCAAAGAGCCTCTTTGATGTCATGAGAGCAATAACGGGGGAACCTTCCTCAATTAGGGATATAGTGCCGTGTTTTAGTTCACCCGCGGCATATGCCTCAGAGTGCGTGTAGGAGATCTCTTTAAGTTTTAAGGAGCCCTCGAGGGAGATTGCGTAGTCGATATTTCTGCCTATAAAGAAGATATGCTTGGAGTTGAAGTACTGTGCTGCAAGCAACTGGGTAAGCGACCTATTTTGGAGTATACTTTCAATTTTTTCAGGTAGCTCTAGGAGTGCTGTGATGTAATCATTATAGGCTTTTGGTGAAATTTTTCCAAGTGCATCTGCAAGGTAAACTCCCAAGAGATAAACGCATCCGAGCTGGGTGCTGTACGCCTTGGTGGTAGCAACTGCAATTTCCGGGCCGGCCCAGGTGTAAAGGGTGTAGTCGGACTCCTTAGTTATAGAGCTTCCTACAACATTCACTATGGAGAGTATTTTAGCACCCCGGCTCTTGGCCTTACGCAGTGCAGCCAGTGAGTCTGCCGTTTCACCGGATTGGCTAATAACGATAGCCAAAGTGTGGCTGTCTACAATGGGGTTTTGATACCTAAACTCAGAGGCAAGAGCAACAGTTGTAGGTATGCGCAGAAGATCCTCATATAAATACTTTGCAATAACCCCTACATGGTAAGCGGAGCCACAGGCCATAATATATATCTGGTTGATGTCCTCTGTAACTTGGGGGGTAAGAGGGATATCAAGCAATATGCGCCCATCCTTTATACGCGGACTTATGGCACCGAGCAAGGCTCTTGGCTGTTCCATAATCTCTTTGAACATGAAGTGCTCGTAGCCACCCTTTTCAGCGGACTCCACGTTCCAATCTACTGTGAAAACATCACGTTTTACCTCATTGAGGTAGCTGTCATAGATGTGAACGGAGTTGCAGGTGATCAAAGCTATCTCTTTTTCTTCAACGTAGTGTATGTTGCGGGTGTGTGCAAGGATAGCGGTTACATCTGAAGCAATGTAGTTTTCACCCTCACCCAGGCCAATAATGAGCGGACTGTCCTTGCGGATGGCTATGAGTGTGTCCGGGAAATCTGAGCATATAACACCTAGAGCGTATGAGCCCTCCATGTGCTCCGAGACATGGCGAGCCGTCTGCAGTAAGTTGCCGTTATAGAAGTGGGAGAAGAGGTGGGCGATAACTTCAGTGTCTGTTTCAGATACAAACTGTACCCCTTGGGACTGAAGATGGGTTTTGAGCTCCATGTAGTTTTCAATAATACCGTTGTGAACAACGGCAAACATTCCGTTGCCACTTGTCTGGGGATGGGAGTTGATATCAGACGGTCTGCCGTGTGTTGACCAGCGCGTGTGTCCTATTCCGACGGTACCGTGAGGTAGCACACCGTCTTCTGTGATACTGAGAAGGTTTGAGAGCCTGCCTTCTGCCTTTATGACCTCCACATCCGAACCGTTATAGACGGCTATTCCAGCAGAGTCATAGCCCCTGTACTCCAGCTTGGAAAGACCCTCCATAAGGATTGGTGTTGCCTGTTTTGAACCGACATATCCTACAATTCCACACATGTTAATTTGTCCTTTCGGTTTAAGAGTGTTATACTAAAATAAGTTTGGTGAATTGTTCTGCTGCATGAGGTATTGGGATTTGACTCATATGGATAAGCCCTATAGCTCTTGGGGGGAACTTCTCCACCAAATCCACTTTGCGCAGGGTACCGCTTTCAAGTTCCGCGGTGACAAACTCCTCTATAACGCCGGCAATACCTAGCCCTATACGTGAGAACTCTGCCAATAGGTCCATACTTCCGAGTTCAACGGTAGGTTTAATAGGGACACCCAGCTTAGCTAAATGTTCGTCTAAACGGGACCTTGTGTTGCTCTCCTGCTCAAGAAGTAAAATGGGATACTTAGAAAGAGTCTCAAGGTCTTTGATGCTGGGTAGGATATCAAAATACTTTTTTCCTGCTACAAAGCAGTCATGGAGCTCCATGCAGGGGAAGACACTGATATGTGGGTCCTCCTCTATGGGGAGGTTGACAAAACCGATATCCGCCTGACCTGATTTTACGAGGGATATTGTTTCAGAGGTCATCCTGTTTGTAACATGAATTTCTAGGTGTGGGTGTGCCTGGTGGAATGCATCCAGATAGGGGAGAAGGTAGTGTTTACAGATGCTATCACTTGCTCCTATGCGTATGTGGCCGCGCTCAAGACTGAGCATTTCTGAAAAGCGTCCCTCACCAATTTGCAGTGCTTCTAGGGCCTGGGAGACGTGCTCCTTAAGGAGTTCACCCTCCCGTGTCAGTGTAACACCTTTTGCACTCCTGATAAACAGCGCTCCGCCCAGCTCACGTTCAAGCTGCTTTACGGCTTGAGTCACTGCGGGCTGGGATATATAGAGATCACGCGCTGCCTGTGAAATGCTACCGGCATTTGCAACTGTGTGAAAAATGCGGTATAGCTCAAGATTTACTGACATATAAGCACACCTTATGTAAAGTATAATGAATATCAATTTTACTAATCTGTAGATTTTTAGTATAATACATGAGTGGCGCGCAGTCAATTATTTTTTTGCAAAATACGACAAAGGAAGTGTCATTAATGAGAACTATAGGTACACAGGCCAGAGGGATCCGTGCTCCCATAATTAAGAGCGGGGATTTACTTGATAAAATAGTGGTGGATGCAGTAGTTGGCTCCTCAAAAATTGAGGGGTACGAGCTGAATGACAGGGACATAGTGGGAGTTACAGAGGCTGTTGTAGCCCGCGCCCAAGGTAATTATGCCACTGTTGAACAGATAGCATGTGACGTTAAAAGGAAGACCGGTGGGAAGGATGTTGGCGTAGTATTTCCTATCCTGAGTAGGAACCGCTTTTCTGTACTCCTAAAGGGTATTGCTCAAGGCGTTGAACATGTCATAGTGCAGCTGAGCTATCCGTCGGATGAGGTTGGCAATAAGCTTATAAGTTTGGATCTATTGGATGAGTCAAGTGTAAACCCGTACAGTGACTCTTTTACCGAGGAAGGTTTTAACAATATATTCGGAAATACTCACCATGAGTTTACAGGCGTGGACTACGTGGAGTTCTATAAAAGCTTAGGTGATAACATTTCTATTGTATTTTCAAATGATCCAAGATATATCCTAAATTACACAAAGAATGTTATTGCCTGTGATGTACACACAAGAGCCCGGACAAAGCAGACACTTAAGACCGCCGGTGCAGAGTTGGTAATAGGTTTGGACAGTATTTTATCAGAACCCTGTGAAGGTAGCGGCTATAACCCACAGTACGGTCTTTTGGGGTCCAATAAGGCCACAGAGGAATCGGTAAAACTTTTCCCTAGGGATTGCTCAGAGTTTGTGGCAAATGTTGCCGCGGGCTTAAAGCAGGCCACCGGAAAGAACATTGAGGTTCTAATTTACGGAGATGGCGCATTTAAGGATCCTGTTGGAGGCATTTGGGAGTTGGCTGACCCAGTGGTATCTCCGGCGTATACAGCTGGCCTTGCAGGTACCCCAAATGAACTGAAGTTGAAGTATTTGGCAGATAACCAGTATGGCGCCCTTACAGGCAAGGAGCTTGAGGACGCCCTCAAAGATGAAATCAGACGAAAAGACAAGAACCTTGTGGGGAATATGGCCGCGGAGGGAACAACCCCCCGCAAGATTACTGACCTACTGGGAAGTCTTTGTGATTTAGTCAGCGGTAGCGGTGATAAGGGCACTCCAATTATCCTGATTCAGGGCTACTTTGACAATTTTGCAGTTTAAAATGAATGATTTGGATGGCGGTGTTGAGATGACAGTTTACAGATGTTATACAGAACGCAAACCTGAGTATGCATTGGAGGCAGCTGAACTTTCGGTTGACCTCCGGGAGTCCTTGGGCATTGAGACCGGAATCATAAGGATATTCAACAGATATGACATTGAAGGCATAGACGGTTCAACCTACGCTGTGGCTAAGGGCACCATACTGTCTGAGCCACAAACCGATATCTGCTATGATGAGCTGATGCCGGAAATTGATGGGGAACATGTGTCAATTGCTGTTGAAGCTATTCCCGGCCAGTACGACCAGAGAGCCGATTCATGCGCCCAGTGTATCCAGATGCTCACCCTGGCGGAGCGCCCAGTGGTCAAGTCGGCCAAGGTATATGTCTTTGGAGCTGCACTGGATGATGCAACCATCAGTGCTATAAAAAACTACCTCATTAACCCTGTTGAATGTAGAGAGGCCGACCACGCCAAGCCTGATACTCTTCATGAAGTTCTGAGCCTGCCAACTGAGGTAGAAACAATCCAAGGTTTCATAGATATGGACGTGTCCGCTCTGCTTGAACTTTTGGATGAGTACTCACTTGCCATGGACTTTGAGGATCTGAAGTTTATGCAGGGGTACTTCAAGGAGGAGAACCGTGACCCCACCATAACTGAGCTCAGGGTCATAGACACATACTGGTCAGACCACTGTAGACACACCACTTTTTTGACTAATATAAATGATGTACAGATTGATGACACCACAGTCACCAACGCATATGCTGAATACTTAAGTGCTAGGGATGAGGTTTACGGTGAAAAGGCCGCTACACGCCCTGTCACATTGATGGATATTGCCACTATAGGCGCAAAGGTTCTGAAAAAGCGGGGCCTTTTGGATAGGTTGGATGAGTCGGAGGAAATTAATGCCTGCAGCGTCCACGTTGAAGCCGATGTGGACGGTGAAAAGCAGGACTGGCTCCTCATGTTTAAAAATGAGACACACAACCACCCCACTGAAATTGAACCTTTCGGAGGGGCTGCTACATGCCTTGGTGGTGCAATAAGGGACCCTCTCTCCGGTAGATCCTACGTCTACCAGGCTATGAGAGTTACCGGTTCCGGAGACCCAACACGCCCCATATCTGAGACATTGGCCGGCAAACTATCCCAGAAAAAAATTACAACTACCGCCGCAGCAGGTTATTCCTCCTACGGCAACCAAATAGGGCTTGCAACCGGACTGGTGCATGAAATATACCACGAGGGTTATGTTGCAAAGAGAATGGAGATAGGCGCTGTTGTTGGTGCCACTCCGGCAGAAAACGTCGTGCGTACAGTTCCTGAACCTGGAGATATTGTAATGCTCCTGGGAGGCAAAACAGGACGTGACGGCTGCGGGGGAGCTACCGGGTCGTCCAAGACCCACACCGCCGAATCAATAACGGAAAGTGCCTCGGAAGTTCAGAAGGGCAATCCCCCTGAGGAGCGCAAAATTCAACGCCTGTTCAGAAATCCAGAGGTCTCCAAACTCATCAAACGCTGTAACGACTTTGGCGCCGGTGGTGTGTCCGTTGCAATTGGTGAACTTGCAGATGGCCTTACTATTGACCTGGATATGGTCCCCAAAAAGTATGAGGGGCTTGACGGAACAGAGCTTGCTATATCGGAGTCCCAGGAGCGTATGGCTGTAGTAATATCGCCAGAGCACAGGGAGACTCTCATGGAGCACGCCTTTAAAGAAAACCTTGAAGCTACCGTTGTAGCTGAAGTAACATCCAATCCACGCCTGAAAATGAGCTGGAACGGTGCCACTATTGTGGACATCAGCCGCAGCTTTCTAAATTCAAATGGCGCTGAAAAACACACTGATGTTGAGGTAGCCGGACTCTCTGAGCCCAGTTCAGTAGCATATGAGGGCACCGTCAAGGAGAGGCTCCTTAGCCTTGTGTCAGGTCTAAACGTGGCCTCCCAGCGTGGTCTCGGTGAGATGTTTGACGGTTCAATTGGTGCATCATCCGTGCTTATGCCGTACGGAGGTAAACACCAACGTACACCAACTCAATCAATGGCCGCTCTTCTGCCTGCAAAATCTACTACCTCCACCTGCTCTGTAATGTCATTTGGGTTTGACCCATACCTCTCAGAGGTAAACACATTTAGAGGAGCTGTAACAGCCGTTGTCAGCTCTGTTTCAAAGCTTGTAGCCTCCGGTTGTGACTACCGTAGGGCGTTCCTTACTTTTCAGGAGTACTTTGAGCGCCTCAGAGGAGAGCCACAGCGTTGGGGCAAGCCCTTCTCTGCACTACTAGGTGCCTTGTCTGCACAGTT